>CAJOIG010000006.1 GCA_905234575.1 uncultured Oscillospiraceae bacterium | reverse complement strand
TCCTGGATGCGGTCGAGGTCTGTCTTCTTCGCGGGGGCGCGGCGGCGGATGACCTCGTCCCGGATGCGGCCGACGGCGTGAGCCGCGGTCATGCCGCCGTAGCCGATGGAGGCGAATACGTCGTCGAGCTCCGTGACGGCCATCCTTTTGAGGATGTAGGGGAGCATGTCCGGGTCGGTCACCTCGTCCATGTCGAGGCCCTGGCGCCGGGCCTCTGCCTCGAACATGGCGGAGCCGTGCTGGATGTTTTCCTCCCGGCGCTCTTTTTTGAACCACTGCTTGATCTTCGAGCGGGCCTCGCCGGACTTGGCGATGCTCAGCCAGTCGCGGCTCGGTCCCGTGGAGGCGTTGGAGGTCAGGATCTCCACGATGTCGCCGTTCTGCAGGGGGTAGGAGATGGGGACGATGCGACCGTTCACCTTCGCGCCGACCATGCGGTTGCCCACGGCGGAGTGGATGGCGTAGGCGAAGTCGATGGGGGTCCCGCCGGCGGGGAGGCTCTTCACGTCGCCGCTGGGGGTGAAGACGAAGACCTCGTCATCGAACATATCGACCTTCAGATCGTGGTAGAAGTCCTGGGCGTCGGAATCCTGCTGCTTCTCGAGGAGCTGGCGGATCCAGGCGAATTTCTCCTCGTCCCCCGCCTTTACGCCGGCGGGGCCGGATTTGTATTTCCAGTGGGCGGCGACGCCGTATTCCGCCGTCATGTGCATCTGCCAGGTGCGGATCTGCACCTCGAAGGGGATGCCCTCCGTGCCGATGACGGTGGTGTGCAGGCTCTGGTATCCGTTGGGCTTCGGGGTGGAGATATAGTCCTTGAAGCGCCCGGGCACGGGACGGAACATCTCGTGCACGATGCCGAGGACGTTGTAGCAGTCCGCGAGGTCGTCCACGATCACCCGGAAGGCGCAGAGGTCAAAGATCTCCTCCATGGCAAGGTGCTGGGCGTACATCTTGCGGTAGATGCTGTACAGGTGCTTCAGCCGACCGTAGACCTTGCTGCGGATGCCCTCCTGGGCCATGCGGGCCTCGATGCGGGCCTCCATGTCCACGATGAACTTCTGCATGATGTCGTGGCGCTTGTCCAGGGTGCTCGTGATCTCCTGGTACCCCACGGGGTCCAGGTAGAACAGGGCCAGGTCCTCCAGCTCGTCCTTGACCTGCTCGACGCCCAGCCGGTGGGCGATGGGCGCGTAGATGTCCATGGTCTCCCGGGATTTGGAGAGCTGCTTCTCCGGGGACTGGAATTCCATGGTCCGCATGTTGTGCAGCCGGTCCGCCAGCTTGATGAGGATGACGCGGATGTCCTTCGCCATGGCGAGCAGCATCTTGCGGAGGTTCTCCATCTGGGTCTCCTCCAGGGTGCTGTACTGCACGCGGGTCAGCTTGGTGACGCCCTCGACGATGTCGGCGGCCTCCTTGCCGAATTTCGCGGCCAGCTCGTCGTAGGTCACGTCTGTGTCCTCCAGCACGTCGTGCAGGAGGGCGGCGATGAGGGCCTCGTCGTCCAGGCCCATCTGCGCGGCGATGGCCGCGGCGGCGATGGTGTGGGTGACGTAGGGCGAGCCGTCCTTGCGCTTTTGCCCCTCGTGGGCGGTGACGGCGAAATCGAAGGCCTCGCGGATCCGGGTGATGTCCGCATGGGGGTCGTTTTCGAGAATGACGGCCTTCAGCTCGTCAAAGGCGGCTTCGGGCATGAAATCTGCCATGGTGACGCTCCTATTTTGTTTCTATCGAGGAATAGCATCAGCGATGATGCTTTTGCCAGGCGGGGGAGGTGAAGAGATCCGCGCGCTTTTCGCGGGTCAGCTCGACGGTCACGCCGCCGTCCTCCGCGGTGAGACGGGCCAGGGAGAGCTCCGAGAGCACCCGCAGGCCCAGGGCGATCTGTCCGGGCTGCAGCCGGGGCTCGAGATCGCCGAGGGATCCGAGCTCCACCCGGGCGGGGCAGAGCTTCTCGAGGGCGCGCCACAGGGTGCCGAGCTCTGCGCGGTTCATGCGGTAACCGTGTCCGTCCCTGCCGTCCAGGATGCCCTGCCAGGGGGCGCCGGGCTCCCAGCGCATGGCCTTGATCTGGAGCTGGACGCTCCGGCGGCCGCGGAATTCGTTGATCTCCGGCTCAAAGGCGACGTCTGCCGTGCAGCCGGGATAGAGGTCCAGCCGGTCGGGGTCCTGCCCGAACCAGATGGCGTCGAAGACCTGCCCGCCCTTTCCGAGCTGGAGCTTCGTGTGGGCGCCGCCGCCGACGGCGGTGATGGAAACGACGCGGGTATCCGTCATGCAGAAGAGCGGCCGGGGGTTCGCGGCGCCGCAGGGCTCGAGCTGCGCGAGGGACGCGGTGTTCCGCAGGGAGAGCCAGGACGGGTCTTCGATGAGCACGTCCGGGCAGAGGGTCCGGTTCGCGCGGGGCGGATGGGCGGCGTAATACGCGCCCAGCGCCTCGCGGAAGGCGTCGATGTTTTTCCGCTCAATGGTCAGGCCTGCGGCCTCCGCGTGGCCGCCGAAGGTGACGAGCAGATCCCGGCATTCGTTCAGCGCGGCGAAGAGGTCAAAGTCGCCGTAGCTCCGGCCCGAGCCCTTGCCCATGTCCCCCTTGAGGGAGATCATGATGACCGGGGTGCGGTAGCGGTCCACGAGCCGGGAGGCCGCGATGCCGATGATGCCCTGGTGCCAGTCCTCCCGGGCGAGCACGATGGGCGCGGCGGGCGCCTCCGTGCCGCGCAGGAGCTGCCGGGCCTGTTCCATGATGTCGGCCTCGAGCTCCCGGCGGGTGCGGTTGATGCCGCAGAGTTCCTCCGCCAGGTCCCGGGCGGTGGCCGGGTCCTGCTCGAGCAGCAGCTTCGAGGACTGGGCCACCTGGAACAGCCGGCCCGCGGCATTGATGCAGGGGGCCAGCCGGAAGCTGATGGCGGCGGCGTTCAGGGTCGGGCGGTTGACGTTCGTCAGCTCGATGAGGGCGTCGAGCCCCGGGCAGGGGTCCGTCCGCAGCTTTTCGAGGCCGCGGGTGACGATGTAGCGGTTCTCGCCCACGAGGGGCATCACGTCCGCCACGGTGCCGATGGCGACGAGGTCCGCGAAGCGATCGAGGATCGCCTCCGGGTCTCCGCACAGGGCGCAGGCCAGCTTGAAGGCCACGCCCACGCCGGCGAGACAGCGGTCCGGCGCGTCGTCGTCCGGGCGCTTCGGGTCCACCACGGCGGCCGCCCGGGGAAGCTCCGCCTGGCACTCGTGGTGGTCCGTGATGATCACGTCCACCCCCAGGGAGGCGGCGTAGTCCGTCTCCGCCACGGCGGTGATGCCCGTGTCCACGGTGATGATGAGGGAGACGCCCCTGTCCCGCAGGAGCTCGACCGCGGCGTTGTTCACGCCGTAGCCCTCGCTGCGGTCGGGGATGTAGATCTCGGTGTGCAGTCCGGCAGCCCGAAGGACTTCCGTCAGAAGGCACGCGGCGGTGATGCCGTCCGCGTCGTAGTCGCCGTAGACCGCGACCGTCTCGCCCCGCTCCCGGGCCAGACGGATGCGCGCAGCCGCGCGGTCCATGTCGCGCAGGGCGAATGGATCGCTCAATACCTCGGGACCGCACGCCAGCAGTTCGGCGGCGGCCTCGGCCGTGACGATGCCGCGGGCGGCCAGCACAGCAGCCAGCAAAGGGGTATACCCCGCCCGCAGAAGCTCCTCGGGTATGGTCCGAACCGAAGGAAGGGTCCATACCGTTCTGTTCATTTTTTCATGCTATCCTTATTTTTATTAATTGGAACTATTATACGACACGCGAAAGCACAATGCAAATTAGTCATTTAATTAACAGGTTTGCCGCGCAAAAGCCCCTTGTCAAACGATTTTGGATGGTGTAAGCTAGAAAAAACCGCCGGGACGGTCCCGGCGGCCGATCACGCCGGCATGGTGGAATGGCAGACACAGGGGACTTAAAATCCCTTGCCGAAAGGCGTGCGGGTTCAAGTCCCGCTGCCGGTACCACGTCGGAAGAAGCATGCTCCGTTCCGCTTCCGCTTTCGCGAAAGCTGCACATCCGCAAGCTCCTTCCTCCTTTTCAAAACCGGAACCGCTGCGCTGGGTTCCGGTTTTGGCTTTTTGAGACGGAAAGAGGCAAAAAGGATCTGACCTGGAGTATTGCCGGCCCGCAGGCGGTCGGACATGGGCAGGGGAGGGAAAAACGATGAAGCACAGACCCCATTACGCGTGGGCGGTATGCGCGGGCGGCGCTCTGATCCTGTTCTGCACGAGCGGCCTCGCCGTGAATGCCTTTACGATCTTCCAGCCCTATATCCTCGCGCAGAACGGCTTCACGAACGCGCAGTCGTCCCTGCTTGTGACGGTGCGGAGCCTGACGAGCTTCGTGTCGATGCTGCTGTCCGGCCCGTATTACCGGCGTCTGTCCCTGCGCGCGGGCATGGGGATCGCAGGTGCTCTGACGACGGCGGGCTTTTTCCTGTTCGGGGCCGCGTCCGGCTTTCCTGCCTGCGCGCTGGCCGCGGCGGTGGTCGGCCTCGGCTACGGCGTCGGGACGATGATTCCCGTGGCCATGCTCATGGAGCGGTGGTTCATCGAAAAGCGCACGCTTGCACTGGGGCTCTGTTCCGCGGTGACGGGGCTGTCCACGCTCGGCATCCCGTCGCTTCTGACGCGGATCATCGAGACGCGCGGCCTGCGCTTTGCCTTCCGGGCGGAGGGTTTCTTCATCGCGGCGCTCGTGCTGGCAGCGGTCCTGCTCATCCGCAGCCGCCCGGCGGACCGGGGCATGGAGCCCTACGGGAGCTGGGATCGGGTGAATCACGAGGACTTTACGGCGGGCGGCCGGGAGCTCGCGCGGCGGGACTGGCTGCTGCTCGTGCCGATCCTCCTCTGCGTCGGGGCCTTCACGAGCGTCGGGTACAGCCACATCACCGTCCTGACCCGGGGTGAGGGTTTCTCCGCCCACACCACCGCCCTCGCCGTCACATTTTCCGGCGTTACGCTCATGCTGGGCAAGTCCGCCTACGGCGTGCTGGAGGAACGCCTCGGACCGGTGCGGACGAACTGGCTGTTCGGCGTTCTGCTCCTGGCGGGGCTGCTGCTGAGCTGTTTCACCGCGGGGAGCACCACGCTGCTCCTGCTCGCCATGGCGCTGTACGGTCCGGGCCTCGCCCTCGGGACCGTCGGGATCACGACCTGGGCCGGGGACCTGAGCACGCCGGAGACCTATGACGCCGCCGTCCGCCGCTTCCAGGTGGGCTATGCTGCGGGCGGCCTGCTGTTCTCCACGCTGCCGGGGCTTCTGGCGGACCGCTTTGGCGGGAGCTACGTCCCGGCGTACCTGTTCTTCGCGCTGTGCGCGGCGTTTTCCGTGCTGGGGATCCAGAGCCTGTACCGTCGGCGTGACCGGACATGACCGGACCCCGTTTTCCTTGACACGGGGCGGCGCGGCTGTGTACAATGGAATACAGACAGAACCAAACGTTGGAAGGAGTGAGGATATGAGATTTCTTGAATGGACACGACGGGTCACGGCGCTTCTTCTCGCCGCGGTGATCCTGGCGGCGGTCCCGGCGTTCGCGGCCGACGGGGAGGAGGACGTCTCCGTTGCCTCGGAGGCGGTCGCCGAAGAGGATACGCTCCCGGCCGAGGAGACTACCTCGGCATACGCTTCCGAGCCGTCGGAAGCCGCGGCGGAGGCCCCCGCGGAGGAGCCGGTCTATCCCTGGGTGGACGGAGACGGCGAGGAATCGGCCTTCGTCACGGATGCCGACGGTTCCCGTTACTACATCGATCCCAGCACCGGCGCGAAGCATACCGGATGGCTGTATCTGGACGGGCTGTGGTACTACTTCTGGTCCGACGGGACCCTTGCCACCGGCCTGTGCAAGCCCCTCTGGAACTACTACTACTTTGAGCCGGACACCGGCGTCGTGCACCGCGGCTTCCAGGAGATCGACGGCAGGCTCTACTACTTCAACCCCTCCGACGCCACCATGCGCACCGGTTGGCTCTACACCGGCGGGCTGTGGTACTATTTCAACTCTGACGGCACGGCCGCCTCCGGCCTGACGAACATCTGGGGCGACCTTTACTACTTCGAGCCCGACACCGGCGTCGTCCACCGGGGCTGGCAGGAGGTAGACGGCCGGAAGTACTACTTCAACCCATCGAACGCCATCGCCCGGACGGGCTGGCTGTATCTGGACGGCCTGTGGTACTACTTCCTCTCGGACGGCGTCATGGCCACGGGCTGGGTCCAGGCCAACGACGGCTACTGGTACTATTTCGAGCCCGATACCGGCGTCGTCCACCGGGGCTGGGCTACCTCGGACGGGAAGACCTACTACATGCGTCCGGAAGACGGCACCATGCAGAAGGGCTGGCGCAAGATCGACGGGCTGTGGTACTATTTCGGCCCGAACGGCGTCATGACCACGGGCTGGTGCTTCTGCAATGACGGCTACTGGTACTACTTCGAGCCGGACACCGGCATCGTACACCGCGGCTGGGCCGACCGGGACGGCGAAACCTACTACATGCGCCCGGAGGACGCCACCATGCAAAAGGGCTGGCGGGTGATCGACGGCTACTGGTACTACTTCGGCAGCGACGGGAAGATGCGCACGGGCTGGCAGTACCTCGGCGGCGCGTACTATTACTTCTACACCGGCGCGGAGGAAAACGCCGGTCCCCGGGGCTCCAACGCCCACGATGTGACGATCGACGGCTGGGAGGTCCGCTCCGACGGCTCGGCGGCGGACGGCGCAAGGCGCTATATGCAGGAGGCGACGGCCTGGTATGACAGCGCCACGGACTGGATGATCCTCGTGGATACCGCCGCCTGCAAGACCGGCGTGTTCTATCGGGACGGCGGCGGCTGGGCGCTGCAGTTTTTCTGGGACTGCACGCCGGGCGCGGCGAGCTCGCCCACGGTCACGGGCTCCTTCACGGTGAAGGCGCGGGGATATTCCTTCTATTCCTACGGCTCCCTGTGCTTCTGGTACACGCAGTTTTACGGCAATTACCTGTTCCATTCCGTGACCTACAACGCCGACGGCTCGCTCCAGGACGGACGCCTCGGCCTGCCGCTGTCCCACGGCTGCGTCCGCCTCGCGTACGACAACGCCTACTGGATCTACCAGAACATCCCCTCGGGCACAAGGGTGGTCGTTTACTGATTCTGCAAACAACAATAACGGGCTGTGAAGCGGGATGACTCCCGGACTTCACAGCCCGTTTTCGTGTTCGTTCGTCAGGTCTTCATGTAGTACGCCGCGGCGACGCTGGAGACGAGGATGCCGTCCACGTCCCCCAAAAGCAGGGCCCGGAACAGCCCGTCGGTGTCGGTCTGATAGGTGACGCTGCCGAGGGAGTTTACGAATTTCTGGTCCTGCATCAGAATGTCGAGGTCGGTCACGGTGACGCCGAGGTTCTTGCCCTTGAGGGCCGAGCGGTCCCGGACGCGCCCGTTCACACGGGCCACCAGCACATACCGGCTCGTGAGGTACGCCGGAGAGTAGCTGAAGCCGCTCTTCGCGTCGCTCTCGGGGATGCCCATGGCCATGTCGATGTTGCCGCTCTGCAGCTCCACATCCACGTTCGCCGGGTCGATGGGATAGATCGCCATGCGCCAGCCGAGATAGCCGCAGATGTAGTTCGCCACGTCCACGTCGAAGCCGAGATAGCCCTCGGCCGTCTCGTAGCTCATGGGCATGTTCGTGACGTCGATGCCGACGGTGATGGTCCGGTCCGGGACCTCGGCCCAGAGCTCGTCCATCTCGCCGCCCTGGCCTTTGGCGCTGACCAGGTCCTCGCCGAACCAGCGGTAGGAGGCGGAGCGGAGGGACCCGTTCGCCACGAGCTCCGCCATGGCGGCGGAGGCCAGCTCGCAGAGCTTGTCCCCCTCGCGGAAGGCGATGACGTAGCTGCCCTCGGCGCTGTAGGTATCGATGACCCGCATGCCGCTGCTCTCGCCGCAGGCGGTGCAGGGCAGAAGGAGCGCCGCGCACAGGAGCGCGCACAGCGCAAGACGCCGGAATCTCATGGGATCAGGCGTACTTGTCCACGACGGCCTTGGCAGCTGCGGCGTCCGAGGCCACGACCAGGATGACGTAGTTCCCGGCGGTTACGAGGACGGCGTTGTCGAGCTTCTGCACCTCTTCGGGCGCATAGTTCACGAAGGCCTGCTTCTGTGCCTCGATGCGGTTCTGGCAGGCGGTCTTGAGGGCGCCGGCCGCGGCGCTGTCGGCGGCCTCCGCGAGGAAGATCTCCTCCGCGGTTGCGCCGGTGCTGACGTAAAGGACCGTCTTCTTCGCCGTGCCCTCCGGCAGGTCGTACAGGCGGGCGGCCACGCCCTCGGCGGGCGGGTTGAGGATGTCCGAAAAGGCGCCGCTCGCGGTCAGTTCCGCCGCCAGCGCGTCGATGTCCACGGTCTTGGCGCCGCCGCCGCAGGCGGCAAGGCTTGCGAGGGTCAGAAGCGCAAGGAGCAGGCTCAGCAGTTTTTTCATGTCGTTTACCTCTTTTCAATGATTACGGAAGATACCGCGTTTTCAGAAGATCGAGCCAGCGCTCGTAATACGATGGGCTGAAATGCACGCCGTCCGGGGTCACGTCCGCGGGGAGATAGCCCTCGTCGTCCGCCAGAGCGGCGTATACGTCGAGATACCAGACGCCCTCGGCCGCGGCGACGTCGTACAGCATCTCGTTGAAGGAGCGCACGAGGTCGATGTTGACGCTGGAGCTCCCGGCGGACTTGTTCCGGCTCACGGGCGTCACGGCCATGAGGCAGATGACCCGGTCCGGGTCCTGGGCCCGCAGGGTCGCGATGAGCTCCGCAAACCGGGCGCGGATGGTCTCCCGGTCATAGGCGAGCTCGTTCATGCCGAGGCCGATGTAGACGCGGTCATAGCTCTTTCCCTCCAGCTGGGCGGCCTTGGGGCCGATCCCGAGGACGGTCATGCTGTTTTCCGTGTAGAAATCCGCGCCCGCGAGGACGCCGCCGTAGTCGTAGAGCGACAGGCCGTTCACGAGGGAATTCCCCAGGAAGGCCGTGCTCGCGAAGTGTCCCTCCGGCGCGGGCTCGGGCGGCTCCGGCAGATCCGGCGGGACCGGCGCGGGCGTAGGCTCCGGCGTGGGAACGGGCGTCGGCGCGGGGGTCGGCCGGAGCGCGGGGTCCGGCTTGGACGGTGCCGTCGGCGCGGGCGTCGGCGTGGATGCGGGCGCGGCCGTCGGCGTTGGCAGAGGATGCGCCTTTATGGCGGCGCGCACGGCGATCGGCGCGGCCTCGACCGCGGACTTCGCGGCGGCCGGAGACGCGGAGCCGCAGGCAGCCAAAAACACCGCCGCAAGAGCGGCGATCGGCAAAAGAAGCAGGGAAGGGAAGCGTTTCATGGGGAGCCTCGCAGGAATCAGGGTTTTCCGACGAAGATTTTATACCAATTCCCGTTCCGGCGCAAGGGTCCGGCGCGTTTTTTTCGGAGTTCGGCGGGAATTGACCGCGCGGCGGCAAGCATGGTATAATAAATGATACAAAAACTGGTACGCGGAGGTCCCGCCATGTGGGTCAGCGAACGATGGGAAGATTATGAGCTTCTGGACGCCTCGGGCGGGGAGAAGCTGGAGCGATGGGGGAAGCACATCCTGCTGCGCCCGGACCCCCAGGCGATCTGGCAGACGCCCCGGACCGATCCGCGCTGGAACCGCCCGGACGCGGCGTATCGCCGGTCCAGCTCCGGCGGCGGCGCCTGGGAGAAGAACCGTCTCCCGGCAAGCTGGGTCGTCCGGTACGGGGACCTTCGTTTTCAGGTCAAGCCCATGAGCTTCAAGCACACGGGAATCTTCCCGGAGCAGGCGGCGAACTGGGATTGGGCCGCCGCGCGCATCCGGGACGCCGGACGCCCCATCCGGGTGCTGAATCTGTTTGCCTATACCGGCGCGGCGACGGTCGCGTGTCTTGCCGCCGGCGCGGAGGTCTGCCATGTGGACGCCGCGAAGGGCATGGTCGCCTGGGCCAAGGAGAACGCCGCCTGCTCCGGCGTTGCGGAGCGGCCCGTCCGCTGGATCGTGGACGACTGCGTGAAGTTCTGCCAGCGGGAGATCCGCCGGGGAAAGACCTACGACGCCGTCATCATGGACCCGCCCTCCTACGGGCGCGGTCCCGGCGGGGAGGTCTGGCGGCTGGAGGACAGCCTCTGGGACCTCGTGACGACGGCGGCGGAGCTCCTCTCCGATGGGCCGCTGTTCGTGCTCATAAACTCCTATACCACGGGCCTCTCCCCCTCGGTGCTGACGTACATCGCGGAGAGCGTCTTCACGAAAAAGTTCGGGCGCGGGCACAGCGAGGCCCAGGAGCTCGGCCTGCGGGCGACGGCCTCCGGCCTGGTCCTGCCCTGCGGCGCGTCCTGCCGCTGGACGTACTGATCATAGAATAAAACGATCTCCCCCGACGCAGACCGTCGGGGGAGACGTTGTGTATATGGGGCCGTATCAGCCGACCGCCACGATGCGGCCGTCGGGAGCCACGGTGTTCGGGAAGATCGTGTAGTCGTCGGCGGTGTGGCTCTGGAACCAGTCGCCCACCAGGGCCTGGACCTCGGTCTTGTCGTGGCAGATCCAGTTCGCCATGTCGCCGGTGTAGCTGTCGATCTCGCCGCCGGACATGGTGAGAACGCCCTCGCAGGTCCAGTCCGCGCCCACCTGGATGCCGCCGTTCGCCGCGTCGTAGACGAGGGTGTCGCCCACGGTGATCGTCAGCGGCGTGCCCTTGCCGGCGGTGTTCGTGTAGGTCACGGTGAGACCCGAATACTGGGTGAAGGTCGTGTCCTCCTTCTCGGGATAGACGCTGTTGAGGCCCCGGGTGACCATGCTCACGACCTGGTCGGCGGTGTAGGTGTCGTAGTAGAGGACCGTCGGGTTTGCGAACACGCCCTGGATGCTCTCGAGGGTGATGTCCCCCGCCTCGATGGAGGAGCGCAGCCAGAAGCCGGGATAGGCGGCGAAGTCATAGTCCACGCCCATCTTCTCCGAGGCGGCGGCGCGGATGACGTCCGTCATGAGGTCGCCTAGGTTCGTCTCGTTGCCGCGGACGGTGCCGCCCTCGTTGCCGGCGGACATGCGCTCGCCGTTCAGGAAGTAGTCGGTGTGGGCGATGGGCTTGCCGAAGTCCTCCTTGACCCGGGCCTCGGCCAGATCGACGAGGGCCTGGACCTCTGCGTCGGGTGTGATGCCGCTCATGTCGTGGATGACCTCGCCGTGCTTTGCGAGGACCCTGCCGTCCTTGACGTATAGCTCCATGACGCCGATGCAGTAGCCGAAGCTCTCCGCCTGGTTCACGTAGGTGGGATCGGAGCCGACCAGCACGCCCTGGCCCTTGTTGATGATGGAGTGAGTGTGACCGTCCACAAAGGCGTCGAGGCCCGTGACCTTGTCCGCGAGCTGCCAGGAGTTCGTGTCATTCGAGGAGGCGGTGGTCGCGCCCTCGCCGAGCCAGCCGGTGTGGCCGACGCCGATCACGACGTCCGCGCCGTCCGGGCCTGGGCGCTCGCGATGGAGCCGAGGCCGTCCACGTCCACGTCGATGGCGCCGCCGCTGGTGGTCAGGCCGAAGAGGCCGACGACGGTGCCGGTCCCTGTCTCGAAGGTCGTGGTGTGGGGATAGACCGCCCCGCCCGGAGCGGGATCTGTGAGGTCCAGCGCGCTCAGGTCGAGGCTCCCGTCCGCGCCGGTGGTGACCTTGTCATAGAGCTCGTCGAAGAGCTCGTCGCCGAGGATGGGCTCATAACCCGCGGCGTACTCCTCCACGGCAAGGCCGGTATCCCGCGCGCCGATGTTGGCGCAGAGGGTCTGGGTGTGCTCATAGAGCGAGGAGAGCAGGACGTTGTGGCGCACGACGCCGGTGGAGCCGAAGTCGTTGTTGCCCGGGGCGATGACGTCGTAGACGCCGTCCATGATGGCGGGGATGAACTCGCCGTTGTAGGAGCCGGCGACCGCCTCGCCGCCGCCGTAGATGTCGCCCGCGGAGACGGTGAGGACCAGGCTGTATTTGCCGCTGGCCTTCAGCTCGTCTGCGAGGCCCTTGACGTAGGGCTCCACGTCGATGTGGCCGTGCACGTCGTTCGTGTGGACGATTGCGATGATCTCGTCGTAGTCGGAGACGAACTGGACGTTCCCGATCACGTCGCCGTTTTTCACGGTGTCCGACTCGCCGAAAAGCACGACGATGGGATATTCGGAGGAGATCTCGGCCGCGGGATCGAGCTCGAGATGCCCGACGGTGAGGTCGGTGGTGAACTCGTAGCCCTCGGGGCCGATGAGGAGCTCGTCCATCTCCTCGGGAATCAGGGTGACGGTCTCGGTCTCGTTTGCGCCGCCGCCGGACGCCTCGCCGGAGGCCCCGCCGGGCGCGGCGGACGTGCCGGGATCGCCCGAGGCGAAAGCGCCGCCGCCGAGAAGTCCCGCGGCCAGCGCGAGGACCAGCAGGAGGGATAAGAGCTTGCGTTCCTTTCTCATGGTGCGTTCTCCTTTTTGTTGGGATGAACATATTGTAACATATCCGTTACAAAAAAGCCACAGCGGCTTTTTTCTCTTGACGCGGCGGCGCGGAAGTTTGTATACTGCATTTAATAGGGGGAATGTTCCCCCAAAAAAGCATTAGGAGGAAAGAACATGAAAGCATCCAAGCTCCTGGCTCTGGTCCTGGTCCTCTGCATGGTCCTGACCGTGAGCGCGTTCGCTTCCGGCGGCCCTGGCGGCGCTTCCGGCGCTCCCGGCGGCGGCGGTTCGGGCGAGCCCGACAGCTACGACGCCGTCCTCGACATCACCACGGACACCGAAATTACCGGCGAATCCATGGAATCCGTCACCGGCGACGAGAGCGTCATCCACGTCTATGACGGCGCGAAGGCCACCATCACGGACTCCGACTTCGTGAATGGCGGCTCCGGCTCCTCCGGCGGCGACGCGGCGAGCTTCTACGGCGTCGGCGCGACGCTCCTCGTCTCCGACGGCGAGATGTATGTGGACGACGTGACCATCGACTCCACCGTGGGCGGCGGCACGGGCGTCTTCGCCTACAAGGACGGCGTGGCCTATGTCCGGAACGCCGACATCCACACCACCCAGGGCTCCGCGGGCGGCCTGCACGTCGCCGGCGGCGGCACGCTCTATGCCTGGGACTGCAACGTCGAGACCGAGGCCGGCATGGCGGCGGCGGCGATCCGCTCCGACCGCGGCGGCGGGCTCATGGTCATCGACGGCGGCCGCTACGTCACGAACGGCGGCACCGGCGCGGTCTATGTCACGGCGGACATCTCCGTCCATGACGCCTACCTCTACACCGGCGGCTCCGAGGCCATCGCTATCGAGGGCAAGAACACGATCCGCCTGTTCGACTGCGAGCTCGAGGGCAACATGATCCCGAACCAGATCAACGACAACAATGTCTGGAACATCATCGTCTACCAGTCCATGTCCGGCGACGCGGACGTTGGCACCTCCCACTTTGAGATGGTCGGCGGCACCCTCACCACCCACGCCGGTCCCATTCTTTACAACACCAACACCTCCAGCTATATCACCCTCGCCGGCGTGGACATCGTCCGCGGCGACGACACCACCTACTTCCTGCAGGTGACCGGCAACTCCAGCTCCCGCACCTGGGGCCGTGCCGGGGCGAACGGCGCGAACTGCATCTTCACCGCCGTCGACCAGACCCTGCCCGGCGATGTGGTGTATGACACCATCTCGAACCTCGACCTCTATCTCCTCGAGGGCAGCGAGCTCACCGGCGCCGTCAACTGCGACGACAGCTTCAACGGCGGCACCACCGGCGACGGCATTGCGAATGTCATCATCGACAAGGACAGTACCTGGGTCGTCACGGGCGACTCCTGCATCAACGGCACCCTGTCCTGCGAGGGCGCGATCGAGAACGCGAAGATCGTCGACGCCTCCGGCAAGACCCTTGCGGGCAGTGGCGAGTTCACCGTGACCGTCGGCGCCTTCGAGGCGAAGGCCGACGTCTCCGGCGCGGGCGCGGTCCCCGTCTGGGAGGACTACGCGGTGGAGAACCCCTTCGCGGAGGAGGCTCCGGCCTCCGGCGAGCCCTCCGGCAGCCCCGAGGCCGCGGCTCCCGCGGCGGGCGGCGTGTCCGAGGACGCCTACAAGGAATACCTCCATCAGTGGCTCATCGCGGAGGACGAGGTCAATGACACCATGAGAACGAGTTCATGCCCCTCATCTGGGCGGGCGACTACACCACCTTCCCCGCGGAGATGCTCTGGAACGGCATGCTGGAAAACGGCTGCCCCATGACCTACGACGAGTTCGTCGCCGCCGGCGGCGTCTACTGATTCAAGACATAAACAGACCGGATGCGCTGCGTCCGGTCTGTTTCTATATCGAAGGAGGGTATGCTATGAATGTCCAGCCGCGCCCGACCGATGCGGACCATGTCTGCGCGCGCTTTGAGCGCTCTCCGCTGTCCCTCATCGAGGAGCCGGAGGTCTGCGAAAACTGCGGAAGCTTCCATGACGGCTTCTGCCATGCGGAGGAGGGATCCCCATGCGCAACCACGAGGTAACGGCCCGTCAGCCCCTGCTGGATGAACGGGGCGAGCTGCGGGAGCCCGGCTGGGCGCGGACGCCGGTGTTCGGGTATGACCGCGCCGCGATTCGCGCGCCCCGCTTCCGCATCAAGGAGTGGGACTACTATCTTGTCCTGGCGGAGGGCTTCGCCGGGGCCTTCACCATCTCCGACGACGGGTACATCGGCCTGCAGTCCGTGTCCCTCCTCGTGTTCGGGGAGAAGCCCTGGGAGCACACCGAGACGGTCCTGAACGCCTTTCCCCTGGGGAAGCTCGGCCTTCCGAAAAGCTCGGCGTCCGGCGTCACGGAGTACGCCGACAAGCGCCTCCAAATGCGCTTTGCCGTGGAGGAGGACGGACGCCGGCACATCACCTGCCGTTTCGAGCGCTTCTTCCGGGAGAAGCCCTTCTCCTGCGACATCGTCCTTTCTCCGCCGCCTCCCCCGGGGGACAGCATGGTCATCGCCACCCCCTGGGACAAAAAGCACGCCTTCTACTACAACCAAAAGATCAACTGTATGCGCGCCTCGGGCACTATGGAATACGACGGCGCGCGCTACGAGTTCCGCCCGGAGACCGACTTCGGCACCCTGGACTGGGGCCGCGGCGTCTGGACCTACGACAACACCTGGCACTGGGGTTCCGGCAACGCCGACCTCGGCGGGCACGCCTTCGGCTTCAACATCGGCTATGGCTTCGGCAATACGTCCGCCGCCACGGAGAACATCCTGTTTTACGACGGCCGGGCCCACAAGCTCGACGACGTGACCTTTCACATCCCGGCCTCCGGCTATATGGACCCGTGGACCTTCTCCTCCTCGGACGGGCGGTTCGAGATGGAGTTCCGGCCCGTCCTGGACCGGGCGGCGAAGCTGGACTTCAAGCTCCTCGTGTCGGACCAGCACCAGGTCTTCGGCCGGATGAGCGGGCGGGCCGTGCTGGACGACGGGACGGCGCTTGACCTCCGGGACGTGATGTGCTTCGCGGAGAAGGTCCACAATCGCTACTGAAATTATGTAAACTAATTGGAAAGGCGGGGAGAGCATGATCGACCGAAAGCGGCTGCTGCGCTGCGCCCGGGGCGAGGAGCCGGCGGACCTGGTCCTCAAGGGCGGCACGGTGCTGAACGTGTTCACGGAGGAGTTCCTCCCGGGGGACGTGGCCATCTGCGGCGACACCATCGTCGGGGTGGGGGACTATGCCGGCGCGCGGGAGGTCGACTGCGCCGGAAAGGTCATCGTCCCCGGCCTCATCGACGCCCATGTCCACCTGGAATCCAGCATGGCCGCGCCGGGAGAATTCTCCAAGGTCCTCGTCCGCGCCGGAACGACCACGGTGGTGGCCGACCCCCACGAGATCGTGAACGTGGCGGGCCGCGCCGGACTCGACTATTTCCTCGCCTGCGCGGACCGGATGCTGACGAACACCTTCTTCATGCTCCCGTCCTCGGTCCCCGCCGCCGACACCGACGTGAACGGCTGCGGCGAGTTCCCGGCGTCGGAGATGAAAGATTATGTAAACTATCCGAGGGTCCTGGGCCTGGGGGAGACCATGCGCTTTATGGACTGCGTCGCGGGGGAGGAGGCCATGGGCGCGAAGCTCGATCTCTTCCGCGGGAAGCACATCGACGGGCACGCGCCGGGGCTCTCCGGGAAGGACCTGCAGGCGTACCGGCTCGCCGGGGTGGAGAACGACCACGAGTGCACGGCCCCGACGGAGGTCCTCGAAAAGCTCCGGGCGGGCTTCACGATCCTGATGCGGGAAGGCAGCGGCGCGAAAAACCTGGAGGTCCTGCTTTCCGCGGTGCTGGACGCGGGCCTTCCGCTGGACGGCTGTCTCTTCTGCACGGACGACAAGCACCTCGCGGAGATCGAGGCCGACGGGCACATCACCACCTGCGTCCGCAAGGCCATTGCCCTGGGGGTCCCCACCGCCCGGGCCTACCGCATGGGAAGCTGGAACGCCGCGCGGTATTACGGCCTGCGCCGTCTTGGGGCCGTCGGGCCGGGGTATCAGGCGGATCTGCTCCTGCTGGACGATGGGAACGATCCGCGCCCGACGGACGTAATGGTCCGGGGCCGGTTCCTGACGGAGGCGGACTACGCCGCCGATCTTGCCGTGCCGGTGCCGAAGCCTCTCATCCACACGGTGCGCCTGCCCCGGTTCACCGCCGCGGACATCGCTCTGCCATGTACTGGCGAGGCGGACGCCATCGGCATCATCCCGGGCCAGATCCTCACAAAGCATGTCCGGGCCGCCGTGACGACCCGGGACGGGATGTTCGTTCCGGATAGCCGGTTCAACAAGATCGTCATGGCCCACCGGCACGGGCGGACCGACAAGATCGGTACGGGCATCCTGGAGGGCCTGTCCATCCGGGGCGGCGCGGTGGCCACCACCGTCGCCCATGACGCCCACAACCTCATCGCCGCGGGGGACAACGACGCGGACATCCTCCTGGCCATGGAGACCGTCCGCCATACCCAGGGCGGGTACTCCGTGGTGTCCGGGGGGCGGGTCCTCGGCACCCTGCCCCTGCCCATTGCCGGCCTCATGAGCGACGCCCGCTATTCGAAGATCATCGAGACCCTGGACGAGCTGGAAGGGAAGGCCCGGAGCATCGGCGTCCCGGAAGGCATCGACCCCTTCATCACCCTGAGCTTCCTGGCCCTCACCGTCCTGCCGGAGGCGCGGATCACCCTGGACGGCATGGAATTTACATAATATAGTTTACATAATTTATTATCTGAGCAAAAAAAGGATCGGAAGCCGGAGCTTCCGATCCTTTGATTCTCTGCGTTATGCGTCAGCGGCCGAAGAAGCTGCGGATGCTCGCGACGACGACGTCCTGGTCCGCGGGATCAAGGCCGTAGTACATCGGCAGGCGCAGGAGGCGCTCGCTCTCCCTGGTGGTATACACGTCCTCGCCGGCAAAGCGCCCGTATTGCCGCCCGGCGGGGGCGCTGTGCAGGGGGATGTAGTGGAAGCAGGCCAGGACACCGTCCTCCCGCAGATGGGCGGTCAGCGCCGTGCGCTCCTCCAGGTCCCGGAGCTTGATGTAGAACATATGGGCGTTGTGGACGCAGTCCGCCGGGATGACGGGCAGGGCAATTTTGCCCTCCTCCGCCAGGGGGGAGAGAGCGTCCCAATAGCGCTGCCACGCGGCGAGGCGGTTTTCATTGATCTCGTCCGCCCGCTCGAGCTGCGCCCAGAGGAAGGCCGCGTTCAGGTCGCTGGGCAGGTAGCTGGACCCGTAGGAGATCCAGGTGTATTTGTCCACCTGGCCCCGGAGGAACTTCGAGCGGTTCGTGCCCTTTTCCCGCAGGATCTCGGCGGGCTCGTTGTAAGCGGCGTTGTTGATGACGAGGGCGCCGCCCTCGCCCATGGAGTAGTTTTTCGTCTCGTGGAAGGAGTAGCAGCCAAAATCGCCGATCGTGCCGAGGGCCCGGCCCTTGTAGGTGCTCATGACGCCCTGGGCGGCGTCCTCCACCACCAGCAGGCCGTGCCGCCGGGCGATGGCGAGGATCGTGTCCATCTCGCAGGCGACGCCCGCGTAGTGCATGACGCAGATGACCTTCGTCTTCTCCGTGATGGCGGCCTCGAGCTTCGTCTCGTCGAGGTTCATCGTGTCCGGGCGGATGTCCGCAAAGACGAGCTTTGCCCCGGTCAGCACGAAGGCCGTCGCGGTGGAGGAGAAGGTGTAGCTCGGCAGGATGACCTCGTCCCCGGGGGCAAGGCCGCACAGCAGCGCCGCCATCTCGAGGGCCGAGGTGCCGCTCGTCGTGAGCAGGACCTTCTGGGCGCCGAAGCGCTCCTCCAGCCAGGCGTGGCATTGTTTCGTGAACGCGCCGTCGCCGCAGACCTTGTGGTTCTCGATGGCCTGGCGCATATAGTCGAGCTCGGTGCCCACCGTCGGCGGGAGATTGAAGGAGATCATAGCCGCACCTCCGTGCCCAGGAATTTCGTCCCTATTATACAGCATCCGCGCGCCGGGTTCAAGCCCGGCTTCGATGCAGCAGACGCACGGTTCCCGTGAGGCGGAGGCGTCCGTCCGCGGCTTCGACCGTCAGGGTCCCGCCGGGCTGCCGGAGGTCGATGCGGCCGCCGGTCTCCGCCAGAAGCCAGGCCCCGACCGCCGCCGTGCCGCTGGCGCAGGAGTTTTCCCAGAACAGGGTGTCCGCCGCGGGAACATAGACGAGCGGATGGAGGGTCCCGGCGTCCCGGTCGAGGAACATCAGTCCCAGAGCGTCGGCCTGCAGGTCGGCGCACCATGCCCGCGCGGCGGCCTCGGCCCATGCCCGGTCCGGGGCGGTCTCCAGGATCACATGGGTGATGCCGCCGAAGCGCACCACGGGACGGAGGCTCCCGTCGGGCAGGCGCTCCTCTCCCGCGGAAAGCGGGCGGGGCATGGTCACGGTCCCGCGGACGCTCCCGTCCGCCTGCTGGTGGACCGCCACCGGCACCGGCTCCTCCGTGCCGGAGACGGCGACGGTGAAAACGCCCGCGGCGATCCCGCGGTCCAGGAGGAGCAGGGCGGCGGCGCTCATGGCGGCGTTGCCGCAGAATTCCCCGCCTGCCATGCGGAGGGAAACGCCGTCCTCCGCCGCGGTGAGAAAGCCCACCTGCTCGGCGGACGGCTCCTTTTCCATGAGTCCGGCGGCGATCCGGGGCTGGTCTGCCGGGGACACGGGCGTTTCCACAAGGATCGTCGTGTTGCCCGTGGGATCGAGAAGCGCGTATCGGACGCTCATGACTGGTAGTTCCGCAGAAACTGCTTCGTGCGTTCCTGCGTCGGCGCGCCGAAGACGTCCTCTGGGTGGCCCTGCTCGACGATGACGCCCTTGTCCATGAAGATGACGCGGTTCGATACCGCCCGGGCGAAGGGCATCTCGTGGGTGACGACCACCATGGTCATCCGGTCCTCCGCAAGCTGGCGGATGACCTTCAGCACCTCGCCGGTGAGCTCCGGGTCGAGGGCGGAGGTGGGCTCGTCGAAAAAGAGGATCTCGGGCCGGAGGGCCAGGGCCCGGGCGATGGCGACGCGCTGCTGCTGTCCGCCCGAGAGCTGGCAGGGATAGGCGTTCTCCTTGCCTTCGAGCCCCATTTTTTTGAGGAGGGACATTGCCCGCTCCCGGACCTCCTCCTTGTCCTCCCCGTGGAGGAGCGGCGGCTCGGAGACGTTCCGCAGGACCGAATAGTGGGGGAAGAGGTTGAAGTTCTGGAACACCATGCCAAAGCGGGTCCGGCAATGATTCAGCTCCGCCTTGGAGGCATAGACGCCGTCCTTCATGGCGTACTGTCCGTCGTAGAGGATGTCCCCGCCGTCGGCGGTCTCCAGGAAGGAGGCGCAGCGCAGCAGGGTAGATTTGCCGGAGCCGGAGGGGCCGATGACGGACACGACATTGCCCGGCTCCACGGAGAGGGAGATGTCCTTCAGCACGGAGAGGTCGCCGAAGGATTTCCGCAGGCCGCGGATCTCCAGGATGGGCGCGGAGGGCGCGCCGTTTTGGGGGATCTCGGTCATTTTCGCGTCCTCCTTACTTGTAGTAGTCGAGCCGCTTTTCGATCCGGCCCATCACACGGTCCACGATGAAGTTGAAGACGTAGTAGAACACGCCGGCGACCACGAAGGGCAGGAAGCTCGTCTGGGAGTTCGCGATCTGCTTGCCGATGGTGAACATCTCCTGGTAGGAGACGGTGAAGGCCATGGACGTGTCTTTTACGAGGGTCACGACCTCGTTCGTCACGCTGGGCATGATGCGCTTGACCACCTGGGGCAGGATGATCCGCAGAAAGGTCTGCATCCGGGTGTAGCCCAGGACCTCCGCCGCCTCATACTGTCCGACGGGGATCGACTCGATGCCGCCGCGGTAGATCTCGGCGAAATAGGCGGCGTAGTTGATGGCAAACGCGATCACGACGGGGATGAGCTTGTTGCGGGCCACGTTTGCGCCGAAGAGGTAATAGGGACCGTAGGTCACGGCCAGGAGCTGGAGCATCAGCGGCGTGCCGCGCAGCACGGTGATGAAAAACCGCGTGACGGCGGAGACGATCCGGTTCCTGCTCATCCGCAGCAGGGCCACGAGCATGCCCAGCGGGAGAGAGAACAGCAGCGTCAGGAAAAAGATGGCGCAGGTCTTGCCGAGACCCTCGCTCATCTTGACGATCATGGTCATCAAGGTCATGGAGCAGTCCTCATTTTACATAGAAACAGAATGTCCCGAAAGCGCGCCGGAGCGCGCTTTCGGGGAGAAAGGCCGATGGATAGGGGGAGCTTACTCGCTCAGGAACAGGAGGTTGTTCACGATGTCGGGATATTTCGCCGCGATCTCGGCATACGTGCCGTTTTCCACCAGCGCGGCCACGGCGCCCTCGATCTCGTCGCAGAGTGCCTGGTCGCCGGAGCGGAAGGCGATGCCGTACTGCTCCGCGCCGAGGGATTCGTCGATGATGCGAAGGCCGTCGTGCTCGGCGCAGTAGCTCGCCGCCACGGGCAGGTCCACGAACACCGCGTCCACGGAGTTGCCGGCAAGCTCCGTGAAGCACTTGAGGAAGCTGTCGCAGGTGATGACCTCTCCGAAGGAGGCGGCGAGCTCGGCCAGGTCGCCGTTCAGGAGCGCCTCGCCGGAGGTGCCGAGCTGCACGGCCACCAGCTTTCCGGCCAGATCCGCGGAGGAGGCGATGCCGCTGTCCTCCTTGACCACGAGGACCTGGGTGTTGTCGTAGTAGGGGGCGGAGATCACATACCCGGCCTCCTTCATGGAGTCGAGGATGGTCATGCCGGACCAGACGCAGTCGCACTCCATGGAATCGAGCTGGACGAGCTTCTCGTCCCAGTTCACGCCGAAGATCTCCATCTCCCAGCCGAGATAGTCGCAGGCGGCCTGGCAGATCTCCACGTCGAAGCCGGTGTAGCCGCCGTCGTCGCCGAGATAGCTGAAGGGGGGATACTCGGGGTCGATGCCCATGATGAAGGACGTGCGCTCCTCCGCGGCGGGAGCGTCGGTCTTGGCGGGGGCCGAGCCGCCGCAGGCGGTCAGGGCCAGGACCATCACAAGGGCCAAAGCAAGAGCGATGAGCTTTTTCATTCGTTTCTGTCTCCTTCTTGGTTGTTTCAGTCAAGCAGCATTTTACCACGTTAGCACGCTAAAATAAAGCAAAATCTTTCCTGTCTCCGCTTTTTTTACATTTTGTTCACCCAAGACGGCCCTCTTGGTATATAATTAGGCGAGAATGACCAAGAGACACAAGGAGATTTTATGGAAATGAGCAAACGCGCGCTGATCGTGGAGGACGACGGCAACATCGCCGAGCTTCTGCGCCTGTATCTCGAGAAGGACGGATTCGAGGTCGCCCACGCCGCGGACGGCGGCAAGGGCGTGGAACTGGCCGCGAGCTTCGAGCCGGACGTCCTTCTGCTGGACATCATGCTGCCCGTCAAGGACGGCTGGCAGGTCTGCCGGGAGGTCCGGTCCTTCTCGAAGGCTGCCATCATCATGCTGACCGCGAAGGGCGAGACGGAGGACAAGATCTCCGGCCTCGAGATGGGCGCGGACGACTACGTCACGAAGCCCTTCGAGCCGAAGGAGCTCCTCGCCCGCATCCACGCCGTGCTGCGCCGCGCGGGGGAGGAGGGCGCACCCGCCGCGAAGCGCCTGGAGTTCGACAAGCTCGTCATCAACCTCGATTCCTACGAGCTCGTGGTGGACGGCACGAAGATCGACACCCCGCCGAAGGAGATGGAGCTTCTTTATCACCTCGCGGCGACGCCGAACCGGGTCTACACCCGCAACCAGCTCCTGGACGAGGTCTGGGGCTTCGACTACTTCGGGGACTCCCGCACGGTGGACGTGCACATCAAGCGCCTGCGGGAGAAGCTGGAGGGCGTCTCCGATCAGTGGCGCCTCAAGACCGTCTGGGGCGTGGGCTATAAATTCGAGGTCGGGGAAGCGTAAGTGAAGGGCAGCGTCTTTTTCCGCAGCTTCCTCGTCACGGCCTGCATGTTCGCCGTGTGCTTCGTGGTCTTCGGCCTTGCCATGCTGACCATGGGCCGCGTGTTCCTCGTCCGCTCGCAGGAAAAAAATCTCTATACCTGCGCGGACGAGATCGGCCTTCTCGCCGAGGCCATGAACGAGCAGGACGAGCTGACGAGCCTGGAGCTGCGTATGACCCTGGCCGCCGTGGCGCGCTGCGGCGGCACGCACATCTTCATCACCGACACCGACGGCCTCGTCCTCACGAGCTCCGATACGCACCGGGTCTCGCCGTACATCGGCCATCGCCTCGGCCGGGGCGTCACGGATACGCTCCGGGAGCGCGGCTCCTACGACGAGGTCGGCACCCTGGACGGCTTTTACGAGACCGATCACTATGTGGTCACCACGGCGGTCCCCGACCACTCCGGCCGCACGGACGCCTATGTCTTCGTCACCGCGGAGGTGGGCGGCTTCCTCCAGGCGTGGAGCGGCTTCATCCTGACCTATATCCTGCTCGCGATCGGCGTTCTCGCGCTGGCGCTGTGCGTGCAGTTCCTGTACTCCCGGCGGCTGGCGCGGCCCCTGCGGGAGATGGCGGAGGCCGCGGACCGCTTTGCCCGGGGGGACTATTCCGCCCGGGTCGAGAGCTACGACGAGGCGGACGAGCTCGGCACCCTCACCCGGGCCTTCAACGGCATGGCGGAGAGCCTGAGCCGGACCGAAGCGCGCCGCAGCGAGTTCGTGGCGAACGTGTCCCATGAGCTCCGCACGCCGATGACCGCCATCGCGGGATTTGCCGACGGCCTTCTGGACGGAACGATCCCCCCGGCGGAGGAGCGCCGCTACCTGGAGGCGATCTCCTCCGAGACGAAGCGCCTGAGCCGTCTCGTTCGGACGATGCTGGATATGTCCCGCCTGCGCGACGGCGCGGGGGTCCGCATGGAGCGCTTCGACCTGCGGGAGATGGTGGTCCAGACGGTGCTGTCCTTCGAGGAGCGGGTGACGAAAAAACGCCTCGAAATGGAGCTGGACCTGCCGGAGGACGGCATCGAGGTCCTGGGGGACCAGGACGCCATCACGCGCGTGGTCTATAACCTCGTGGACAACGCCGTGAAATTCGCCGCGGAGGGACGCGAGCTCGGCGTGAGCGTATGGAAGGAGAACGGCCTCGCCTACACCAGCGTGCGGGACCAGGGCGCCACCATCCCGCGGGAGGAGCTTCCCCTCATTTTCGACCGCTTCCACAAGTCCGACCGCTCCCGCAGCCAGGACCCGGACGGCGTCGGCCTCGGCCTCAATCTCGTCAAGGACATCCTCATTGCCCACGGGCAGGACATCTTCGTCACGAGCGAGAACGGCGAGACGACCTTCACCTTCACCCTCGCCCTCGCCGAGGACGAGCGACCCAAAAAGGAGAACGCATGACGGAACATGAAAACGCCGCGGTAAGCGGCTGGTATCCCGCCGGGGAGGCGCGGCTCTCCGACACCGCGGCCTGGTACGACGCCTCGGCGAAGGTCCGGCTCCCGGCCTCCGCGCCGGAGGGCCCGGACCCGGAGGAAACGGCCCGCGCCGCGAAAAAGCGCCGCCGCACCCGGATCGTCGCCATCGTCCTGTGCGCGGCCCTTCTGATGGGCGCGGCCGGCACGGTGTTCGCCCGGGCGCTTGCCCGGGCCCGGGGCGAGGCGTCGGCGGAGGTCGTCTCCGTCCTGCCGCAGGAGCCCGGGGAGGAAGCGGAAGCCATCCGGGACTTCCGGGATTACTTCGCCGAGACCTACGTCGGCTCGGACCGGGTCGCCATCCCCCGGACGGCGGCGGACGAGGGCATGGCCCTGGAGCTGCGCTCCGCGGCGGGCGCCGCCTCTCTCAGCCTGCAGGAGATCTATGAGGCCGTCAGCCCGGCGGTGGTGGGCGTGGCCGTCACCCGCGGCGGCGAGCCCTACGGCTGGGGCACGGGCGTGCTGTTCACCCCGGACGGCTATCTCGTCACGAACGAGCATATCGTCGCCGGCTGCGACGGCGCCGTGGTGTCGCTCACGGACGGCACGGAGTATGAGGCGCTGTTCATCGGCTCTGACGACACGAGCGACATCGCCGTTCTGAAGATCGACGGCCGGGACCTGCCCTGCGCCGTGTTCGGCAATTCGGACGAGCTGCGGGTGGGCGACGAGGTCGCCGCCATCGGGAATCCCCTTGGGAAGGCCTACGCCGGCACCATGACGAACGGGATCGTCTCCGGAATCGACCGCACCATGCAGAACCGGGGCCACAGCGTGAGCCTTCTGCAGACGAACGCCGCCCTGAACGAGGGCAACTCCGGCGGCCCCCTGGTGAACGCCTGCGGCCAGGTCGTGGGCATCACGAACATGAAGATCATGTCCTCGCTGTTCACCACCGTGGAGGGGATCGGCTTCGCCATCCCGTCGACCCTCGTGAAGGACGTGGTGGACGATCTGCTGACCCATGGCGCGGTCCGGGGCAAGCCCTCCATCGGCATCACCGCGGCGCCGGTGGACGCCACGGCCCGGGAGCGGTACGGCCTGCCCGCCGGGGTCTATGTGGCCACGGTCAGCGAGGTGTCCCGCAGCGGCCTGCGCGTGGGGGACGTCATCACCGAGGTGAACGGCGTGCCCGTGGCCTCCGTCCCGGAGGTGAACGCCGTGAAGGACGGCTTCGCCGTGGGCGACACGCTGCCCCTCACCGTGTGGCGGGACGGCGAGAGCATCGCCGTCGACTGCGTCCTTGTGGACAGCGCGGACATACCATAATTAATCAGAAAAACGGCGCCGCGCCGTCCGCGGAGAAAAAACAGGTACATTCCATAAAATGTGTTGAAATATTGTCAGGGTATGTGATATAATTTGAACGTTCCCATGAAAACTGTTTTTGAAAAGGAGAAACAAATGAAAAAGATCCTTATCTTTGTTCTGGCCGTGGTCATGGTCCTGTCTCTTTGCGGTTGCGGCGCTTCCGTCGATACTGCGAAGCTCGATGAGATCCTGGCCTCCGTCCAGGCCATCCAGGCGACCCTGGACTCCATGAGCGCTGCGGCTCCGGCCGAAGCTCCCGCCGAGGCCCCTGCCGAAGCTCCCGCCGAGGAGCCTGCGGAGGAGCCCGCCGCGGAGGCTCCCGCCGACGCCGAGACCCTCAAGATCGGCCTGATGGTCAACACCACCGGCTGGTTCGCGGGCGTCGACACCCCGAACTTCAACGAGTTCAACGCCATGGTCGACTACATCAACCAGAACGGAGGCTGGGAGGTCGGCGGCACGACCTACATGCTCGAGCCGGTCTTCGTTGACGGTCAGTCCGACGACGCCGCTCTGCGTACCGCGGCCATGAGCCTTGTGGACGCCGGCGTGAAGTTCGTGGTCGAGACCAACGACTTCTGGGTGTTCAAGTGCGCGGACGTGTTCGAGGACGAGGGCGTGCTGCATGCCTCCGCCTACTGCGTGAGCAACAACATCCCCTACCTCATCCCCGACAACCCCCTGGCCTTCACCGGCTCCAACGGCTCCATCGGTGACCTGCAGGCCTGCTTTGCGGTCCTGAAGGAGTACTATCCCGACGTCCACACCGTGGCCTATGCCAACGACGATAACGGCTCCACCGACGAGACCTACGCTCTGCTTGAGCAGATGGCCGAAGAGAACGGCTTCGAGATGGTCGGCCAGGTCATCTATCCGGGCGACACCACCGACTACAGCTCCTACGCGCAGCAGCTCGTCGACACCGGCGCCGACGCCTTCATGGGCAACGGCTCCCCCGACGCTTACGGCGCTGTGCTGAAGGCCGTCCGCTCCCTGGGCGACGACATGGTCATGGCCTGCGCCCAGGGCAAGCCCGTCTCCATGGTCATGGAGTATGCCGGCGCGGACGCCTCCTATAACGGCTTCACCATCGGCACCTCCACCCGCGCCTCCGACGCGGACCGCAACACGGACCTCTTCAACGATCTCGTGGCGGTCGTGCGTGAGAAGTACGGCGACGACGCGGCCGGCACCTTCGACGGCGCTGCGGCGAACACCCTCTATGTCATGCTCCAGATGATGCAGCGCGCCGGCTCCGTCGATCCCGAGGCCGTTGCGGCTGCCTGGGAAGAGGGCGGCGATGTCGACTCCCTGTACGGCCCGGCCACCATCGGCGGCTCCGAGACCTACGGCTCTGACAACCACGCCATCGGTCATCCCCGTCCCGTGTCCATCATGGACCCCGAGGCCGAGGACGGCTGGTACTTCGCTGACTGGATCCAGGTCAACGTTCCCTGATCGGATCCCGGTCTAACGGAATAATCTGCGGCGGAGGCGCATTCGCCTCCGCCGTTTTTTAAAGGAGTGATCCCTGCTTGAACATCCTGATAAATACCCTGGTCCTCGGCATCATGTACATCCTGGCGTCCCTGGGCTTCGCTTTTATCTTCAACATGCTGGGCACCATCAACCTCGCCCACGGCGCACTGTACATGGTCGGCGCGTACCTCTGCTATTATCTCTGCGCCATGGCGGGCGTCAACCAGTGGATCGCCATGGTCATCGCCGCGATCGTGCTGGCAGGCGTCGGCCTGCTGCTCGAGAAGGTCATGTTCCGTCCGTTCCTGACGAACTTTGACCGCATCGTCATGATCTCCGTCGGTCTCATCACCATCGGCCAGACCATCGCGAACATCCTCACCGGCAACAAGGCCATGGTCATCCCCAGCTACGGCTCCGGTCTGACGAAGATCGCCGGGACCAGCATCTCCAACGAACGTCTCGTCACCTTCGGCGTGGGGCTTGTCCTGCTGCTCGCCGCGCTTTACATCGTGAACTACACCGCCCTCGGCCGTCAGATGGAGGCCGTCAGCCAGGACCGCCTCGGCGCGGCTCTCCAGGGCATCAACATAAACCGGGTCTCCGCCATCGTCTGCGCCATCGGCATCGCCCTGGCCGCCGTGGCCGGCTGCTTCATGGGCGCGTATCTCGGCCTGAGCTCCAACATGGGCGACACCATGAATCTGCGGATCCTCATGCTCGTCATGCTCGCCGGCGCGGGCTCCATGAACGGCATCCTCATCACCGGCACGGTCATGGGCTTTCTGGACACGATCTTCCCGCTCTATTTTGCGGGCAACGCCGGGTCCGCCATCCCCATCGCCATCGTCGTCGTGCTCCTGCTGATCAAGCCCGAGGGCTTCTTCGGCCACGAGCTGAAAATGTAAGGGGGGTGCCACGATGAAAAAAACCGGTTTTGCCGCCTCCATCCCCTTTATCGTGCTGCTGGTCCTGTTCGCGGGCCTGCCCCTCGTCCTGAACAGCCGCACCTGGATCGACCTGTTCGTCACCATCGTGTTCAATATGGTCGGCGCCGTCAGTCTGCGGCTGATCCTTCTGTCCGGCAACCTGAGCTTCGCCCAGGGCGCGTTCATGGGCGTCGGCGCCTACACCGCCGGCATGCTCGCCGTGCATCTCGGCCTCCCCATGTGGCTGACGATCCCCCTCGGCGCCGTGATGGCCACGATCATCGGCCTCATCACCGGCTGGCCCTTCGCCCGGCTCAAGACCGTCTATTTCTCCATGGGCACCATGTTCATGGGCCAGGCGCTCATGCTGTTCGTCTCGGCCTGGAAAAAGGCCGGCGGCGCCATGGGCCTCAGCCGCATCCCCGCTCTCGGCGCCGCCCTGAAGGGCGTCGCGGAGGGAATCGGCATCAAGAACTACCAGGCGGCGTATTTCGTCATCCTGCTTCTTGCCATCTTCTCCCTGGTGGTCATGTACCGCTTCGAGCACTGCCGCGTCGGCACGACGCTGCGGGCCCTGGCGCAGTCCGAGGAGGTCGCCGCCTCCATCGGCGTGAACCCAACCTACTACCGCCTCCTCGCCGTGGGCGTGGCCTGCTTCTTCATCGGCCTCATGGGCGGCGTCCAGGCGCACTACATGGGCACCATCTCCTATTCGAGCTACGGCATGAACATGACGCTCTGGCTCATCATGTACATGATGATCGGCGGCAGCGGCAAGTTCATCGGGCCCATGATCGGCGCGATCCTCATCAGCATCGTGCAGGGCATCGCGAACCTCATGACGAGCCTGTCCGGCTCCTCCAACAGCGCGGGCTTCGTGGCCTTCAGCCGCTGGCTGGGCGAGAACTCCGCCTACACCCCGTTCCTGACGGCGGCGGTCCTGCTCGTGGTGGCGTACCTGCTGCCGACGGGCCTCGTCGGCATCCCGGACACCATAAGGGAGAATAAAGCCAAACGCGCCGATAAGAAAGAGATCGCGGCCATGACGCAGAAGGGAGGCGAGGCATAATGACGAACACTCTGCTGGAGACCTCCGGTCTGACCAAGCGCTTCGGCGGTCTGACCGTCATGAACGACCTGGACTTCCGCATCAACGAGGGCGAGATCAAGGGCTTCCTCGGCCCCAACGGCGCAGGCAAGTCCACCTTCTTCAACCTCATCACCGGCGTGCACATGCCCACCTCCGGCCACATCTTCTACTGCAACGAGGAGATCACGAAGTACCGGCCCCACAAGGTGGCGGCCATGGGCATCGGGCGCACCTTCCAGCTCAATCCTCTGTTCGGTGACTTCACCGTGTTCGAGAACGTCACCACCGCCTATCACCTGCGGCCCCACTCCACCGTAGGCCAGGCGTTCTTCGGCACGAAGACCTATCACGAGAATGAGAAGTACATCGAAAAATCCGCGGACGAGATCCTCGAGTTCCTCGGCCTCGACCACGTCCGCAACGAGCTGGCGAAGAACCTCCCCCACGGCTACCAGAAGATCCTCGGCGTCGCCCGCGCCCTCGCGACGAAGCCGAAGCTCCTCCTTTTGGACGAGCCCCTCGGCGGCATGAACCCGGAGGAGATCCAGTTCTCCATCAACGCCATCTCCAAGATGCGCGACAAGGGCATCACCGTCCTCGTGGTGGAGCACAATATGCAGATCCTCGATATTCTGGACAGCGTGACCGTCATCAGCTTCGGCGAAAAGATCTTCGAGGGCACCCCCGAGGGGATGCGGAACGACCCGACGGTCATCAGTACCTATTTCGGAGGTGCGGTATGAGCGAGAATATCCTGGAGATCAAAAACTTGAAGGTCATGTTCGGCAAGTCCATCGCCATCCATGACATCAGCCTCAAGGTGCCGAAGGGCGGCATCGTGACGGTCATCGGCTCGAACGGTGCGGGCAAGTCCACGACGCTCAACGCCATGATGAGCATCGTCAAAAAGACCGCCGGCACGGTGTTCTTCAACGGCGAGGACATCACGAACGAGCCCACCCAGAACATCGTCCAGAAGGGCATCGCCCTGGCGCCGGAGGGACGGCACCTGTTCCCGTATCTGACGGTGCAGAAGAACCTCATCCTCGGCGCGACCCAGCGCAAGGACAAGGACGGCATCGCCCGGGATATGGAGTTCGTCTTCGAGCTCTTCCCCATCCTCAAGGACCGCCTGAAGCAGAAGGCGGGCACCATGTCCGGCGGACAGCAGCAGATGCTCGCTATCGCCCGCGCGCTGATGGCGGACCCGAAGCTCCTCTGCCTGGACGAGCCGAGCCTCGGCCTCGCCCCGGTCGTCATCGACGACATTGGTGAGAAGATCCGGGAGATCAACAAGACCCGCGGCACCTCCATCCTGCTCGTGGAGCAGAACGTCCACTTGGCCTTCGGCACAGCGCAGTATTGCTATGCGCTGCAGGTCGGCAACGTGGTCGCGGAGGGCACCACCGAGGCGATCCGCTCGGACGACGTGGTCAAGAGAGCCTATTTCGGCGGCTGAAAAATCAGGGACCCTGCGAAGCGTCGCACGACGCCCCGCAGGGTCCTTTTCTCTCTATGCCTCTGCCCGGAGGCATTCCGCGAGCTTCCGCACGTTCGGGTCCGGGTTCGACGCGAGCCACACTGCCACGAGCCCTGGCACATCCCCGTCCTCCAGGGGGACGACCCGGATGTTCTGGTCCGTTTCGAGGCGTGTGCTGCGGTCCAGGATGGCGACGCCGACGCCGGTCTCCACATAAAACAGCAGGCTGTCCAGCGAATCCGCGAGGCGGACGATGTCGGGCTCGAAGCCCCTGGCGCGGCAGGTCCGCAGGAGCTGCTGGTATCCGCCGAAGCTCTCCTTCGGGGAGATGACGACGAAGGGCGCGCAGGACAGATCCCGCCATTGCTCCTCCGGCAGGAAGCGGCTGACGAAAAGCGCGGGCTTCCGGCTCTCCTGCACCCGGACGGAGGCCAGCTCCGGCCCCGGCGTCACGTCGAAGGAGAGGGTCAGGATGAGGTCGAACCGCCGGGACTGCAGGGAGCGCTGCAGCTCCGAGAATCCGGCGCGCTCCATGGTGAAGCTCAGCTCCGGCCAGGTCTGCGTGAAGCGCCGGAAGCGCTCGATGACCGCGTGGTCCAGCCGCTGCCCGGAGAGGACTCCCACCGTCAGCATGCCGTTCTCGCTCCGGCCCAGGGCCTTGACCGCCTCCGTCACCCGGTCGAGGGTGGCGGGCAGGTCCCGGAGCTGGTCGTGCAGGTATTCCCCGGCCCGGGTCAGCCGCAGGGAGCCGTTCTCCCGGAGAAAGAGCTTCACCTCCAGCTCCCGCTCCAGGGAGGCGATCTGCTTCGATATGTTCGGCTGCGAGGTGTACAGCAGCCTCGCCGTCTCCGTAAAGCTGCCGCATTCCGCGGCGGTGAGGAAGTAGCGCAGCTTGTTGATGTCCATGATATTCCCTCCCGTACATAGTATAGCATATAACCAAATGGAATGGGAAGAGGGGAAAACGGATATTTGCCAAACAATTATCAGAGCGGTATAATCATGATCAGATAAATGTCAAACAATCATTTATTACAAAAAACAGGAGGAACCGCTATGAAACCGTCCACCGCGAAGGGCTTCGGCAAGAAGGGGTGGGTCATCCTGATCCTGACGTTCTTCAGCATCCTGATGAACGCCATGATCATCTATGACTCCCTGAACGTCACCCTGCTCCCGCAGACCGGGCTCGGCTGGCCCGCCCGCCGCAGAACCCCGGCATCCTGTACGTTTTCTCCACCATCGCCGCCTGGATCAGCGTACCGGGCGCCATCGTGTTCGGCTGGCTCTGCGGCAAGAAGAGCTGCAAGTTCGCCTGGGGACTTGCCCTGGTCCTGAACGCGGCGGCCTGTCTGGTGTGGACGTTCGCGGGCAGCTCCGCGGTGTATCTGCTGCTTTTGTGCATTGCGAACATCTGCGGCATGGGCTTCTGCTATATCGCGAGCCTGAACGTCATCTCCAACTGGTATCCCACGAAGAAGGGCCTCGCCATGGGCGTCGTCACGATCGGCTTCCCGCTGTCCGCCACCATCGCCACGCCGCTGTGCACCGCGCTGCTCATGAACATCGGCCTGAACGGCATCTACTATATGTTCTCCATCGTGTGCCTGGTGCTCGGCATCCTTGTCTTCGCGCTGGTGAAGGACTATCCCGAGCAGGCCGGCGCCTGGCCCGACAACGACAAGAGCTTTGACCGCGCCCTGTCCGACAAGCTGCTGGCCGAGGGCCTCGCGTACCAGAAGACCTCCGTCTGGCAGCCGAAGAAGTTCCTGCAGACCCCCAACGTCTGGAAAATCATCTTCCCGCTCGGCGTCATGGAGCTGTTCTCCCTGGGCGTCATGTCGAACTTCGTGCCCCGCATGGCCCAGATCGGCTTCGTGAACGTGAACGACGTCACCCCGATGCTCGCCTGCGCCGGCCTCGTCGCCTGCGTCGGCAGCTACCTCTGCGGCGTGATGGACCAGAAGCTCGGCACCAAGAAGGCCATCATCATCACCTTCCTCTTCGGCATCGTGTCCCTGGCGCTGAACGTCATCGGCGGC
>CAJOIG010000005.1 GCA_905234575.1 uncultured Oscillospiraceae bacterium | reverse complement strand
GTATCCCGAGTGGGGCACCAAGGCCTTCGACCATGCCAAGCCCGAGGTCCGGTCCTTCCTTATTTCCAGCGCGTTCTACTGGATACGGGAATTCCACATCGACGCGCTGCGCGTGGACGCCGTAGCGGCGATGCTGTATGCCAGCTTCAGCCGCGCGGAGTGGCGGCCGAACATCTTCGGCGGCAACGAGAACCTGGAAAGCCGCGACTTCCTCAAGCAGCTCAACTATGCCGTCACCCGGGAGACGCCGGGCTACCTCATTGCGGAGGATTCCTCCACGCTCTCCGGCATCACGACGGACGTGGAGCACGGCGGCGTGGGCTTTATGCTCAAGTGGAACATGGGCTGGATGAACGACACCCTGCGCTACATCGCCCACGACCCGATCTACCGCAAGTGGCACCACGGCGAACTGACCCACACGGTCGATTACGCGTTCTTTGAAAACTTCGTCCTGGTTCTGTCCCACGACGAGGTCGTGCATCTCAAGCATTCCATGGTGGAGAAGGCCCCCGGCAGCGTGGAAGACCGCTTTGGCGGACTCAAGACGCTGTATACATACCAGTTTACCCATCCCGGCAAGAAGCTCCTGTTCATGGGCCAGGAATTCGCCCAGGACCGGGAGTGGTCCGAAGCCCGGGAGCTGGACTGGTGGCTCGCGGACGACTTCGGTCACCGGGACGTGATGCAGTGCGTGCGGAACCTGCTTTCCGTGTATCGGGCATATCCCTGTCTGTACGCCGACAGCCGCGATCCCGCCACCTTTGAGTGGGTCAACCGGAACGACGCCTGGCGCAATACCATCAGCTTCATCCGGCGCAACCCCTGGAACTACGACGGCGCGGTCCTCGTGATCTGCAACTTCTCCCCGTCGCATTATGCGGGCTACACTGTCGGTGTGCCGAAGCCGGGATACTATCCGCGGGTGTTCAGCACCTACGACAGTCTTCCCGGCGCGGGCAATCCCGCGGAGATCGGCGGCATCCCGCCGCTGACGGCCCAGGCGCACGACTGCGACGGCTATCCCTATATGCTCACCTATGATCTTCGTCCCTTTGAGTAGGAGGATGACCAATGAAAAAAATCCTTGTTACACTTCCCCTGGAGCCGCAGCATAAGGCGTTTTTCGCCTCCCAGGCCTCCGGGACGTCGGAGGAATATGAGTTCATTTACATCCCTACGGAGGAGCTGAAGGCGGAGGATCTGGCGGAGGTTTCCGTCATTCTCGGCAGCCTGGACGCGGAGCTTCTGCCCGCGGCGAAAAAGCTCGAATGGCTGCAGATCTCCTGGGCCGGGGCGGACGCCTATCTTCGGCCCGGCCTTCTGCGGGAGGACGTGACCCTCACGAACGCCTCCGGCGCTTACGGCCTCGCCGTGTCGGAGCACATGGTCGCGGCGAGCTTTGCGCTGGTGCGCCGTCTGCATCAGTATGCCCGCAACCAGCAGGCGCATCTCTGGGAGTGCCGCGGCCCCATCACCTCCGTGGAGGGGTCCAAGGTCCTGGCGCTGGGCCTTGGAGACATCGGCGGCAGCTATGCCCGCAAGATGAAAGCTCTCGGAGCCTACGTCATCGGCGTGCGCCGCCGGGCGGGGGAGAAGCCGGACTGGCTCGATGAGGTCCACACCATCGACGAGCTGGATGAACTCCTGCCGCGGGCGGACATCGTCGGCATGGCGCTGCCCGGCGGAACCGCCACGGCGCACATCCTGGACGAACGCCGTCTGCGCCTTCTGAAGCCCGGCGCTTTTGTCGTGAACTGCGGCCGCGGCAACGCCATTGATCCGGCGGGACTGAAGGCGGTTCTCGCGGACGGGACCCTCGGCGGCGTCGCCATGGACGTGACCGAGCCGGAGCCCCTGCCCGCGGACGATCCGCTGTGGGACGACGAGCGCATCCTGATCACGCCGCATATCTCCGGGCAGTTTCTGCTGCGGGAGACCTTCGAGCGCGTTGTCCGTCTCAGCGGGGAAAACCTGTACCGCTATGTCCGCGGTCTGCCTCTGGCGCATGTCGTGGACCGAACCACGGGCTACTGAGGATGTAAGACCGACATGATCTTTACCACGCATAGAAAGAGATACGCGCTGGTTTCCCTGATTCTCTGCGTCCTTCTCGCGCTGTCCCCGGGGATTCCCGCTTTCGCGGATTACGGCGGGGAGGTCTCGCCGTCCTCCGTCCTGCTGATGGACCCGGACAGCGGCGAGGTCCTGTTTGAGAAAGACGCGGACAGCCGCGTCTGGCCGGCCAGCACGACCAAGATCCTCACGGCTCTTGTCGTACTGGATCAGACGCCGGACCTGAATACCGTCGTCAACGTGGACGGCGCGGCGCTCACCGGAATCTATGAGGGCGACGACAGCACCCTCGTACCCATGCTGAAGGCCGGAGAACAGATCACGGTGGAGCAGCTCCTGTACGGGCTCATGCTCGTCTCCGGCAACGACTGTGCCTCCGCTCTGGCGTACCATGTCGCGGGCGGAAAGGATGCGTTCGCCTCGCTCATGAACGAGAAGGCGGCGGCCCTCGGCATGACGTCGAGCCACTTCGTAAATCCGCACGGAGTACAGGATGAGAATCACTATACCACGCCGCGGGATATGGCGAAGCTCGCCGCGGCCGCGATGCAGACCCCGGCCTTTATGACGATCGTCTCCACGGCGCATTACATGCTCCCGGCGACGAACATGGCCGGCGCCCGACAGCTCGACACCTCGAACCGCTTCCTCTTCGAGAAAGAGGATATGCCGGGGACGGCCTGCTCCTGGGTCACCGGGATCAAGACGGGCTATACTCCCACGGCGGGCGGCTGCCTCGTTACCAGCGCGGAGCGGAACGGAAAGCGCCTGCTTTGCCTTGTGTACGGCGATCCCTCGGAGGAGCAGCGGGACCGCTGGTTCCTTACAAAGGACCTTCTTGCCTATGGCTTCGGCGCGGTAAGCAGCGGGATGGACGCCTATAACACGAATATCGCGCTTTCCGATGCACAGACGGTCCCGGCGATGACGTTCACCGAAGAGAATGCGCCGTCCCGGGCTCGTCCGATCCTTCTGACGGTGCTGGGGGTACTCCTGCTCCTTGCGCCGCTCGCCCTGGCTTTGCTCACGCTGCTGCGGCTGAAAAACGCCCGGGATCACTATAAGCGGCATTTCAACGGAAAACGGGCGATCCGCGCGGCCGGACCGACGCTGATCCTGGCTGTGGTTTTCCTTATTCCCGCCCTCCTGTGTCTGCGCGGCGCGGGAAAGGGGCGCAGGGCGCTGGCGGAGTACCGGGATACCGTCGCCGCGCAGGAGGCTGCCCGGGCGGCTGCGGAGGCAGAGCTTGCCGCGCGGCCCTCGTTCCGGCCGGAGGCGGCGCCGTCCGCCTTGCCTTCCAACTGGGGCGTTCGGTGGGAGATCCTGAACGGGAGCGGCTTAATTCCCTCGTATTTGCGTGATGCCGGTATCTCCTTTGACGGCGGCGACTATTATGCGCTGCCCGGCGTCGCCTCGTTCCGCGGCGGAAACTACCGGGACGGCGGCAGCTATGGGACCATCCCCACGAACGCGCAGGGGCTCTCGACCAAATGGACCTCGGGGACCGGCAGTCTGGCGGGCAGCATGAGCGACGCCTGGACCGGCAGCGGCTGGACGGGCCAGCCTCTCATCGTCCAGTGGGATGCCGCAACCCGCTCCGTGATGAACCTTTATGCCGACAAGAAGGCCAAGGAGGGACTGACCGAGGTCATCTATGCCACGCTGGACGGGCATGTCTATTTCCTGGATCTGGACGACGGCAGCTACACCCGCGATCCGCTGAATCTCGGTATGCCCTTCAAGGGCGCCGGCGCGCTGGATCCCCGTGGTTACCCGCTGTTTTACGTCGGGTCGGGCGACGCCCTGTCCGACGGCACCCGCCCGCGCATGTTCATCGTGAGCCTGATCGACGGCTCCGTCCTGTACGAGGACGGCTACGCTGACAGAGACGCCAACCGTGTGGACAACGACAGCTGGTGTGCCTTTGACTCCTCGCCGCTGGTGGACGCGGAGTCCGACACGCTGATCTGGCCGGGAGAGAACGGCATCCTTTACACCATGCGGCTGAACACCGCGTATGACCCGAACGCCGGCACGATCTCCATTGCGCCGGAGGAGCCCGTCCGCACCCGATATGATACGGACCGCTCCAACGATAAGAGCTTTTGGTATGGCTATGAGGCAAGTGCCGTGATCGTGGACCGCTGCCTGTATATCTCGGAAAACGGCGGCATGTTCTTCTGCGTGGATCTCGACAGCATGGAGCTGCTTTGGGCGCAGGACACGCGGGACGACTCCAACTCCACTCCCGTGTATGAGCCGGATGGCCCCGGCCACGGGTATATATATACCGCTCCGTCCCTGCACTGGACCGCGGACCAGGATATGCGCGGTCCCATCATGATCTACAAGCTGGATGCCGTCACCGGCGAGGTCGTATGGAGCCGGACGTATGATGTCTGGACGGTCTCCGGTGTGTCCGGCGGCGTGCAGTCCTCGCCGGTTCTCGGGCGGAAAGGGAGCAGCATCGAGGGCCTTGTCATTTACGGCATCTCCCGCACGCCGGACATCGGCTCCGGGCTCCTGGTGGCCCTGGACAGCGCTACCGGCAGCGAGGTCTGGACCCTGCCCATGAGCTATTACGCCTGGAGCTCGCCCCTGGCCCTGTACGACGATAACGGCGGCGCGCGCATCCTCCTGTGCGACTCCGAGGGCACGGCGCACCTCGTCGACGGCGCAACGGGACAGATCCTGTCCACCACGGGCCTCGGCAGCCTGATCGAGGCGTCGCCGGCGGCCTTCGGTGATACCGCCGTCGTCGGTTCCCGCGGGCAGAGCATCATCGCCCTGCGCGTCTCCTGATTCACTTTCCTCTGCTGCAGGACCGTCTTCGGACGGTCCTGTGTTTTCGATTGGTTGTTGACAAAATGGCAACGGCTGTGATATACTGGATCCGCAAGGGAGGGAAGCCTATGAACGCTGGGACCCCACGATTCCGCATCGACGAGGCGAAGGCCGGGAACCTGATCGGAAGGCTTTTGGAGGAGGCGCGCGTCACGGCGGGGATGAGTCTCACAGACCTCAGCCGCGCGCTATCGCCCTACGGACTCGACATCTCAAAAAGCGGCCTCAGCCGCTGGGAAAACGGCGACCGGACGCCATCGGCTTATCAGATGATGGCTCTGTGCGAGGTGCTTTCCATCCCAAATCCCCTGGATATGTACGCGGAGGAGGAGCTCCCGGAGCCTGTTTCCTTTGCGGAGTATGTGGACGTGCGCCTGTATCGGGTGGCAGTGTCCGCGGGACCCGGCTCTTTTCTTGATGGCGACGATTTTGAGCTGCTGCGCGTGCCCCGGGCTTCCGTGCCGAGCGGGACGGATTACGCCCTGCGCGTGAGCGGAAACAGCATGGAGCCCGCGTATCGGGACGGACAGATCGTTTGGGTCCGCGCGGCCCGGAGTCTCCGGCCCGGGGAGGTGGGCGTCTTTTCCCTGGATGGCGAAAGTCTTTTGAAGCAGTATGACGAGCGCGTCCCGGAGGATGCGGAGGATTATCTCGACGCGGAGAACATCCTGCATCGGCAGCCGGTCCTGCGCTCGTTCAATCCCGCCTATGCTCCGCGTCCCGTGCGGCCGGAGTCCTATTTTCAGATCCTGGGCCGCGTTTTGGGCTGACGTCCGGATTATGGTACAGCCTTTCGCGGAGAATGGGAGCGGAAGCCAGGAAAGGAGCGTACCTATGGACGAACGGATCTATATCGCCATCGACCTGAAATCGTTCTATGCCTCGGTGGAGTGCGTGGAGCGTGGCCTGGACCCGCTGACGACGAACCTCGTTGTAGCGGATCTGAGCCGCACGGAAAAAACCATCTGTCTTGCGGTGACGCCCTCGCTGAAGGCGTACGGCATCCCGGGGCGGGCGAGGCTTTTCGAGGTCGTGGAGCGCGTGCGGGAGGTGAACGCACGCCGCCGCGCCGCCGCGCCCGGACGGACGCTCTGCGGTTCCTCCACGGACGATACGGCGCTGCGGGCCGATCCGCGCCTGGCGCTCGACTATATCGTCGCCTGTCCGCAGATGGCGCAGTATATGGCCAAAAGCTCTGAGATCTACGGCATCTATCTCCGTTACGCCGCGCCCGAGGACATCCACGTCTATTCCGTGGACGAGGTGTTTATCGACGCCACGCAGTACCTTCGCGGACGCACCCCCCACGATTTTGCCATGGAGATCGTCCGGGATGTGCTGCGTACCACGGGCATCACCGCGACGGCGGGGATCGGTACGAATATGTACCTCTGCAAGATCGCGATGGACATCGTGGCCAAGCGCATGCCCGCCGACGCCGACGGCGTGCGGATCGCGGAGCTGGACGAGCGCTCCTACCGGGAGCAACTCTGGGACCACCGGCCGCTGACGGATTTCTGGCGCGTCGGGCGGGGCTATGCCCGGAAACTCGAGCAGAACGGGATGTACACCATGGGTGACGTGGCGCGCTGCTCGCTGGAGAGGGAGGAACTGCTGTACCGTCTGTTCGGTGTGAACGCGGAGCTTCTCATCGACCACGCCTGGGGACGGGAGATCTGCACCATCGCGGACGTCAAGGCGTACCGGCCCGCGTCGAACAGTCTCTCCGTCGGACAGGTGTTGTCTGAGCCGTACGACTTCCGCAAGGCCCGGATCATCGTCCGCGAGATGACGGATGGGCTGGCGATGGACCTGCTGGAGAAAGGTCTCACGACGGACCAGCTCGTACTGACGGTGGGCTACGATGTGGAGAATTTGAACGATCCGGCCCGGCGTACGGCGTATCACGGCGCGGTAGCCATCGATCACTACGGCCGGGCGGTGCCGAAGCACGCCCACGGTACGGAAAATCTCGGCCGGCGCACGGCGTCCGCCCGTCTCTTGACCGACGCCATGCTGCGGCTGTACGACCGGATCACGGAGCGGGACCTTCTCGTGCGCCGGATCACGATCGCGGCGAACCGCGTGCGGCCGGAAGGAGAGAAGGAGACGGTCGAGAGCTTCGAGCAGCTGGATTTCTTCACGGATTACGCTGAGGAGAAGCGCCGGCGTGAAGCGGAGGAGGACGAGCTTTCCCGGGAACGGCGCCGCTCGGAGGCTGTCCTCGCCATTCGGCAGAAGTATGGAAAAAATGCCGTCTTCCGCGGTACGAGCCTGCAGGACGGCGCGACCGGGCGGGAGAGGAACGCCCAGGTGGGAGGGCATCGAGCATGACCCGATACGACGATCTTCTGGGACTGCCGCATCCCGTATCCCGGCGGCATCCGCCCATGTCCCGCCGGGACCGGGCGGCGCAGTTCGCGCCCTTCGCGGCGCTGACGGGCTTCGACGGCGTGCTGGATGAAACCGGGCGGCGGACCGAGGAGCGCGTCGAGCTGGACGAGACGCGCCAGGCGGAGCTGGACGCGGTCCTGCGCCTTCTCGGAAGCTGTGTGTCCGAGCATCCGCTCGCGGCGTTCACCTATTTCCGGCCGGATGCGCGCAAGGCCGGCGGCGCGTATGTCACGGTGTCCGGCCGTGTTCGCCGTATCGACGAGGTGGAGCGGCGCATTCGCCTGACGGACGGCTCCGAGGTCCCCATCGACGAGCTCTTTGCCGCGGCGGCCCTCAACGAGAACGCTGAGCAATAGAATAAAAAGAACAGCCCGTCCGAAGACAGACTGTTCTGAATTTGGTCGGAGTGAGGTGACTTGAACACCCGGCCTCCTGGTCCCGAACCAGGCGCGCTACCAACTGCGCTACACCCCGATAAGCTCTGGAGCAGGTGAAGGGAATCGAACCCTCGTATTCAGCTTGGGAAGCTGATGTTCTGCCATTGAACTACACCTGCGCGGCCAAATGATTATAGCACCATGTTCTCAAAAAAGCAAGAGCTAATTTTCGCTTTTCGCTTATTAGACGGACAGCCGACGTACCTGTTTTTGCATGGAGCGCGAACCTCGCCGGCCGGGTCATCACTATCTGGTTCGCGGAACGCCGTTCGGCGTGAAGGGAGGGACCTATGGACAACAGACTGAACGCCGCCCAGCGGGAGGCGGTGACGACTACCGAGGGCTATGTCCGCGTCATCGCGGGCGCCGGCTCCGGCAAGACCCGGGCGCTGACTCACCGCTTTGCCTTTCTTGTGAACGAGCTGGGCATCCTGCCGGGGAACATCCTGTGCGTCACCTTCACGAACAAGGCGGCGAACGAGATGCGCCAGCGCATCCATAATCTCACCGGGGACAGCGATACCGGGTACATCAACACCTTCCACGGCTTCTGCGTGTCTGTCCTGCAGGAGGACAGCTTTGCCGTGCAGTATCCCAAGAGCTTTCTGGTGCTGGACAATTCCGATATCGACGCCATGCTGAAGATCATCTATGAGGAGCGCGGCCTGACCCTGCGGGACATGACCTTCTCCAAGGCCCGGGACATGATCGAAATCCAGAAGCTGTTCAAGAAGCCGGAATACTATCTCGACATGATCACCATGGACCTGGATACCCTCCACGAAAAGTATCGGAAGGCGGCGAGCCTGAACGATGTGATTTTTTACGGGTACTTATACCAGGAAAAGAAATGCTTCGGCCTGGATTACAACGACCTTATCAAATTCTCTTTGTACATTTTCCGGGAAAACGAGGAGATCCGCCTCAAGTGGCAGCAGCGCCTCGAGTATATCATGATCGACGAGTTCCAGGACATCGACGGGCTGCAGTACGAGCTCATGGAGGTCCTGTGCGGGTATCATAAGAACCTCTTTATCGTGGGCGACCCGGACCAGACCATCTACACCTGGCGCGGCGCGAATGTAAAGTATCTGCTGGATTTCGATAAGCAGTTTCCCGGGACGAAGACGGTCATAATGATGGAGAACTATCGCTCCACGCCCCAGATTCTTGCGGCGGCGAATTCCCTCATCGCGAAAAACCGCACGCGCATCCAAAAGGACCTCATCCCCAGACTCCCGGACGGAGAAAGTGTTCTGTGCCATCATGCGAAGAACGCGGAGGCGGAAGCGGAGTGGATGGCCCTGCGGATTCTGGAGCTCCATGATAAGGGCGTGCCCTTTTGGGATTTGACGGTGCTGTACCGGGCCCACTACGTCACCCGCACGGTGGAGGAGGTCTTTCTCAAGCGGAAGATCCCCTATACGATCTACAGCGGCGTGCAGTTTTTTGGGCGCATGGAGATCAAAGATGCCTTGTCCTATCTGCGGATGATCGCCTACAAGGACGATCTTTCCTTCCGTCGGGTGGTGAACGTTCCCAAACGGAACATGGGTCAGCGGCGCATGCGGTTTCTGGAGGAGACGGCGGCGAAATACGGATGCAGCCTGTACGACGCCCTGCTTCGCACCCTGGACGACGACATCTTCAAGGGGACCAAGGCCTCCCGGTTTGTCGGCCTTATCGAGGCATACGCCGCGAATTATGCCGAGCGCCCGGTCTCCGAGGTGCTGTCCTCGATCCTGAACGACAGCGGATACGAGGAGGTGCTCCGCACCGAGGGCAGCCAGGAACGTCTGGACAATCTGGCGGAGCTCAAGCAGTCTGTGTACGAGTACGAGACCACCTGCGGCGAGGAGGCGACGCTGGAGCACTACCTGTCCCATGTGGCGCTGTTTTCGAACGCGGATGCGGAGGAGGCAGGGGACAAGGTGAAGCTCATGACCGTCCACGCGGCGAAGGGACTGGAGTTTCCGTATGTGTTCCTCTGCGAGATGAACGAGGGCATTTTTCCGTCCCGAAAGACGAAGACCCTTCCCGGCATGGAGGAGGAGCGGCGGCTTGCCTTCGTCGCCATGACGCGAGCGGAAAAGCGGCTTTTTCTTTCCGAAGCGGAGGGTCGAAACCTCGATGGTTCGCCCCGGTATCCCTCCCGGTTCCTTCTGGACATCGACCCGGAGCTTCTGGAACACACGGAGCCTCCGCGGGAGGGCCTGATCGCCGAGGCGAAGGAGTTTATCGAGATCAGCGAGAGATACCTGCCCGAGAACCGGGAGGACACGGTCTTTGCGATCGGGACCCGCGTGCGTCACGAATACCTTGGGGACGGGACCGTGCTGGACGTCGATTACGGAAAGGACGCCCATATCGTACAGTTCGATACCATGCCCACGCCCCGGTCGATCTCCTTCCGCGTGAAACTGACAAGGCTCGAATGAGGCTTCCTTGGCCGATGAGGCGGGGAGGATGTTGGCGCTGTTGGGGGACGACTTGTGATGCGCCTGTGTTATAATATACAAGCATAACCACGGATACGATTTCGAAAGGAGCCCATTGCATGAGAAAGTACGCCCACATCCTGTCACCGATCTGCGTAGGAGATCTGGTTTTGAAAAGCCGCTTCGTCTCCGGCAATTCCCTCCCGCATTTTCTGCAGGGACCGGAGCCGTTCCCGGCGGAGCCCGTCATCCATCACATGGCGAGCGTGGCCCGCAACGGCGCCGCCATCGTCACCTTCGCGGACTGGACCAATCCGAACCAGCGTCGGTCCTTCAACGAGGACGGGAAGCGGTTTCCCATGTTCGATCTGAGCGATCCCAGCGTGGAGAACTATCTCTGTCAGCTGGCGGATCAGGTGCATTACTACGGCTCCTATATCTCGCTGTCCATCATGCCGTTCGCGGCCCCGGACCCAATGTATGACGTCTGCGATGTGCCGGCGGTGGACCTCTCGAAACCGATCGACCCCACGAACTTCCGCGACGGTCAGGTGGACTATGACATCGGCGTAATGACCCGCGGCGGAAAAGCCGGAAAGGCCATGAGCCATGCGATGATACGCGATCTCATCGAGAGCTGCGCGCAGAGGGCCCGGCTCTATCAGTCCTTCGGCTTTGACATGGTCACGCTCCATTTTGCCTATCGTGCTACGCTGTTCGCGCGCTTCCTGTCACCCCTTACGAATCACCGTACGGACGAATACGGCGGAAGCCTTGAAAACCGCGCGCGTTTTCTGCTGGAGCTGACCGGCCGGATCAAGGAGCTGTGCGGCAGGAGCTTCCCGATCGAGGTCCAGCTCACCCCGGAGGAACCGGACGGAACGACCCTGGAGGAGACCATCCGGCTTGCGAAGCTCTGTGAGGGTAAGGTGGACATCTTCCAGCTGCGCGCATCCAACGCGAATCTCAATCACCCGACCGGCTACAACTCGCGGGAGCATTCCTACGCGGTGCTGGACGCCTGTGCGGCCTTGAAGGCAAGTGGAACAAGGATCCTCTGTGAGCCCATCGGAGGCTTCCAGGACCTGGATGACGCCGAAGCGATCCTGGCCGAGGGAAAGGCGGACCTCATCGGCGCGGCCCGGGCGTTTTTCGTGGACCCGGACTATTATGAAAAAGCGCGTGAGGGGCGCGGCGAGGACGTCCTGCCCTGTGTGCGCTGCAATAAGTGCCACGTTCCGAGTCTGACCGGGCATTGGAACAGCTTCTGCACCGTGAACCCGGAGATCGGGATCGCGCACCGGCTGGATAAGCTGACGAGACCGGCCGGCTCCCCCAGAAAGGTCGCTGTTGTGGGCGGCGGTCCTGCCGGGATGCGGGCGGCTCTGTATGCCGCGGAACGCGGCCACGATGTCACTCTTTTTGAGGCGTCGGACGCCCTGGGAGGACAGCTTCGTCTCATGGACGGGCCCAGCTTCAAATGGCCTCTTGTCCGGTATCGGGAGTATCTGATCCGTCAGATCGGCAAGTCGACGGTCCGTGTCCGGCTCATGATGAGAGCGACAAAGGAGCTCCTTGCGGCGGAAGGCTTTGAGATCGTTCTGGCCGCCCTCGGCGCGGAGCCGAAGCTGCCGCCTGTGAAGGGAGCCGAGCGATGCCGGAACGTGTTTGAAACCCTGGGCCATGCGTCCGAGTTCGGCCCGCGCGTGGTCGTGATCGGCGGCTCCGAATCCGGCACGGAAGCGGGACTGTATCTTGCGGAAAACGGACACGATGTCACGGTCCTTACCAGGCAGAGTGGACTTGCGCTGGACGCGACGCCGATCCACTATCGGGAGATCATGCAGGAATTCTATGCGCCGATGAAAAACTTCCGCTATGTTCCCAGGGCCTCCGCGGAAGAGGTGGGGGAGGGCTTCGTCGCCTATCGCACCGAAGACGGAAAGCTGCATCGGCTGGAATGCGACAGTGTGGTGGCCCTCGGCGGTATGCGGCCGCGGCAGGCAGATGCCCTGGCGCTTTCGGATTATGGCGGGGAGTTCTATCTGATCGGGGACTGCCGTCAGATCGGGAACCTGCATACCGGGTCCCGGGATGCATATGCGGTCACGCATCAATTCTGAGAGTAGCTGAAAAAACGTTATGGACAAAGCCGGATTCTGTGTTAAAATAGATGCATAAGTAAACAGGGGGGATAACGGTATGTCGAATTTTATCAGAATTCTCAAGATTATCGGACGAGCGATCCGTCGGGCGGCCTGCGCTGTGGGACGGTTCTTCAAGTTCCTGTTTAAGCGCATCGGCAAGTCCTTCAAAACCAACAAGCAGAAGAAGATCATCCGCAAAAACGAGAGCAAGATCCAGAAGCTCTACACCGAGATCGGCCGAAGCTATTTTGAGGCGCACGAGGGCGACCCGGAGCCTCTGCTGGCGGAGCTTTGTGCCGATGTGAGCGCGTCCGACGCCGCGGTGACGACGGCGGAGGAGACGATCCAATCCCTCAAAGACTCTTTTGCTTCCGACAAGGCCGCCGCCAAGGAAAAGGCCAAGGCGCGCCGCGCCTCCGATAAAGCCAAGGCAAAGGCGGAGAAGAATGCGTTGAGCGGAGAATATGAGGCCGAGCACGAGCCGATCGCGGAAGCGCCCAAGCCCGAGCCCGAACCGGCGCCTGTTTTCGTCGCGCCGGAACCGGAACCTGTGTTCGTGGCTCCCGAGCCGGAGCTCACGCTGGAGCCGGAGCCTGCTTTCGTGGCTCCCGAGCCGGAGCTCACGCTGGAGCCGGAGCCCGCTTTCGTGGCTCCCGAGCCAGAGCCCGTGTCTGAACCGGAGCCCGCAGCCGAAGCGCCGGCTGAGACGATTCCCGAGCCGGAGGTCAAGGAGCCGGAAACCGTTGAATGACGTTTTTGTCATATCATAGAAAGAATACGATCGCACGACCCGGCTCGCTGTCGGGTCGTGCTCCCTATTGTGAGACGATGAAAAATCATTTGCTGAAGGAATACACAGTGCAGACCAGCCGCTGCGACGCGGAGGGTCTCCTGGGGATACGAAATATCTTCGACATCTGCATGGATCTTGCGTCGGAGCATGCCGGAGAGCTTGGCGTCGGCTATTACGACATGCTGGAGCGTCACGCCTTCTGGGTGGCTGTCCGCACACGTATCCGGGTTTACGAGCGTCCCCGACTTGGCGACGGCTTTTCCGCCGTGACCTGGCCGGGAAAGCCCGGCCTTGCCAAGTGCGACCGGTTCTATCGGCTGTTCCGGGGCGATCGCATCCTGGCCGAGGGCCGTACCGAATGGGCCGGACAGGATACCGACACCGGCGCCGTGCGCCGCTCAAATTCGTTTGGGTATCCCATGGATCTGGAGGTGCTCCCGGAGATCGTCTGCGCCGAGCCCTTCACGAGGTTTCGGGACGCGGACATTTCCGTCATGGAGCCCGTGCGGCGCTATGTGGTCGATCCGATGGATGTGGATGTCGGAAAGCACATGAACAATGTGGCATACGTCCGCATGCTCCTTGGGACCTTCTCTACAAAGGAACAGGCCGCCATGGATGTCCGAGAAATGGAGGTGTCCTACCGCCGCGCCTGCTTTGAGGGCGAGGAGCTTTTCATCTACCGATGGCGCGAGGAGGATGCCTGGCGGTTCGAGGTCCGGCGTCCCGATGGGGAGCCCGCCGTACATGCTCTCCTTCGCGTCGGCCTGGAATCGGACGACTATGCAAATGTGCCAAAAAATGGCGTTTTCTGACCCGGTTTTTATCTCCCGCCATTTCGCGGCATTGATTGACTTTCCTGAGCACCGTTTGCTATAATGTAGAAAACCGAAGCATGAATTGGTGACTGACGGAGTGCGAAATAACGCAGGGGGAGCCAAGTTCATACGTAAAAGCCGACCGTCTGGGCAGCCTTATTCCATGTTGGGTAAGGCTGCCCATGTTGATTAATTCACAAAAAGGAGACGACGCATGAAGAAGATCGGCATTATCATGGGCAGCGACAGTGATCTCCCGGTGGTCGAGAAGGCCGTCGATACGCTCAAACGCCATGAGGTACCCTTTGAGGTGCACATATTCTCCGCGCACCGGACTCCGGAGCAGGCGCGGGACTTTGCCCTGCACGCGCGGGAGAACGGCTTCGGCGCGATCATTGCGGCCGCCGGGAAGGCGGCGCACCTGGCCGGGGCCATCGCCGCGAACACGACGCTTCCGGTGATCGGTATCCCGCTGAAATCCTCTACGCTCGACGGCGTTGACGCCTTGCTGTCTACGGTCCAGATGCCCTCCGGCATCCCGGTGGCGACCGTGGCCATTGACGGTGCGGTCAACGCCGCGTTGCTTTCCATGGAGATTCTGGCCGTCGCGGACGAGGAGGCGGCGGAAAAGCTTGCGGCCCTTCGTCGGGAAGAGACGGAAAAGGTCCTTGCCAAGAATGCAGCCGTTGAGACCCGTTTCAATTCATAAACTCAAAATACAGATACAGGAGAAAACGATCATGAAAAAAATGGAGCAGATCTACGAGGGAAAAGCCAAGAAAGTATTTGCGACCGACGACCCGACGCTGGTGCTCGTCTCCTATAAGGACGACGCCACCGCCTTCAACGGCGAAAAGCGCGGGACCATCGTCGGCAAAGGTGCGATCAACAACCGCGTGACGAACCATCTCATGCAGATCCTTGAAAAGGAAGGCGTCCCCACCCATTTCGTGGAGGAACTCAGCGACCGGGAGACGGTCGTGAAAAAGGTCTCCATCGTCCCCCTGGAGGTCATCATCCGCAACATCTCCGCCGGTTCCTTCGCCAAGCGCTTCGGCGTGGAGGAGGGAATCGTATTCGCCGAGCCGACCATCGAGTTCTCCTATAAGAACGATGAGCTGGGCGACCCCCTCATGAATGCCTACCACGCCGTGGCGCTCGGCTGCGCGACCTGGGAGGAGATCGACACCATCAAGGCCATGGCTTTCAAGGTGAACGATGTTCTGAAGGCGTTTTTCAAAGCGGTCAACGTCGATCTCGTGGACTTCAAACTGGAGTTCGGCCGCACTCCGGACGGCACTATCGTTCTGGCGGACGAGATCAGCCCCGATACCTGCCGTTTCTGGGACAGCACTACGCATGAAAAGCTCGACAAGGATCGTTTCCGCCGGGATCTCGGCGGGGTGGAGGATGCCTATTCCGAGATGATGCGGCGCATCATGGGCATCGGCTGATATGAGCCAGCTCCACGAAGAATGCGGCGTTCTCGGCATCGCCGCTCCCTGGCGCACGGATGTGGCGCATCTGGCCTATTACGGCCTGTTCGCGCTGCAGCACCGCGGCCAGGAGAGCTGCGGTATCGTCGTGAACGACGACGGGCTTTTCAGCTACCACAAGGATGTGGGCCTTGTCAACGAGGTGTTCTCCCGTCCGGTGCTCGAAAGCCTGCCCCAGGGCAATATGGCCGTCGGGCATGTGCGGTACAGCACCACCGGCGGCAGCGGCCGCAGCAACTGCCAGCCCATGGTGGTGAACCACATCAAGGGCCACATGGCGCTGGCTCACAACGGAAATCTTGTGAACTCCTCCGAGCTTCGCCGGGAGCTTGAGCTGCAGGGGTCCATCTTCCATACCACGAACGACACCGAGGTCATCTCCTACGTCATCACCCGCGAGCGTCTGCGCGCTCCGTCCATCGAGGAGGCGGTCTCCCGCGCCATGGACACCATCAAGGGAGCGTATTCCCTCGTGGTCATGTCTCCCTCCAAGCTCATTGCCGCGCGGGATGTGAACGGCTTCCGCCCGCTGTGCTATGGCGTTCGGGCCGACGGCGGCTATGTGGTCGCCTCGGAGACCTGCGCGCTGGAGGCCATGGGCGCGCGGTTCGAGCGCGATCTCGATCCCGGAGAGGTTATGGTCTTTTCCGGCGGAGAGGTGCGTTCCATCCGCGATCACTGCGGAACGGCGCCCCGCCGGACCTGCATTTTCGAGTACATCTACTTCGCCCGCCCGGATTCCGTGCTGGACGGCGTCAGCGTGCAGGAGGCGCGCATGCGTGCCGGTGAGCGTTTGGCGCAGCGGCATCCCGTGGAGGCGGACGTCGTCATCGGCGTGCCGGATTCCGGCCTGGACGCCGCCCTGGGCTATGCCCGGGCCTCCGGCATCCCTTACGGCGTCGGGTTCATAAAAAACCGCTACATCGGGCGCACGTTTATCGCGCCGGGTCAGGCGTTTCGCGAGGACCTGGTCCGCATCAAGCTGAACCCGATCTCCAACGTCGTCCGCGGCAAGCGCCTCGTCGTCGTGGATGACTCCATCGTCCGCGGCACCACGAGCAAGCGGTTCGTGGATCTGCTCTGGGAGGCCGGTGCGGCGGAGGTCCATCTTCGCATCTCCTCACCGCCGTTTCTCAATCCCTGCTATTACGGCACGGATATCGACTCCCGGGAAAACCTCGTCGCCTGCAACCACACGCTGGAGGAGACCAGACAGCTCATCGGCGTGGACAGTCTGGGGTATCTTCCCATCGACGATCTGCCCTATCTCATCGGGCAGACGGTGCACGACGGCTTCTGCGACGCCTGCTTCACAAACGTCTATCCCACCGAGACTCCGAAGGATCAGGGAAAGAGCCGTTTTGAATACAAGATCAGCGAGAGGAACCGAACATGAAAAGTTTCAGCGAAAGCTATGCCGCGGCCGGTGTGGACATCACCGCCGGCTACAAGGCCGTGGAGCTCATGAAGGCACATATCGCCCGCACGGTCACGTCCGGCGTCCTCGGAGGTGTGGGCGGCTTCGGCGGCCTGTTTGAGCTCGATGTGAAGGGCATGGAGTGCCCGGTCCTCGTGTCGGGCACGGACGGCGTCGGAACGAAGCTAAAGCTCGCCTTCCGCCTGGACAAGCACGACACCGTCGGCATCGACTGCGTGGCGATGTGCGTGAACGACGTGCTCTGCTGCGGCGCAAAGCCCCTGTTTTTCCTCGACTATATTGCCTGCGGAAAAAACGACCCCGAGCGCATCGCCGCCATCGTCTCCGGCGTGGCGGAGGGTTGTGTGCAGTCCGGCGCGGCGCTCATCGGCGGCGAGACCGCCGAGATGCCCGGCTTCTATCCCGCGGACGAGTACGACCTTGCCGGTTTCGTCGTCGGTGTTGTGGACAAGCCCAAGATGCTGGACAACTCCCGCATGAAGGCGGGGGACGCGGTCCTTGCCCTGCCCTCGAGCGGCGTGCACTCCAACGGCTTTTCCCTGGTCCGAAAGGTGTTCGACGTGGAGAATGCCGACCTCCGCGCGCCGGTGCCGGAGCTCGGCGGCGCCGGTCTCGGGGAAACGCTCCTCGCGCCGACAAAGATCTATGTGAAGCCCGTCCTGGCTCTGCTGGACGCCGTGGACGTCAAGGGCATCAGCCATATCACCGGCGGCGGGTTCTTTGAGAACATCCCCCGCAGCATTCCCCAGGGACTGACGGCGCGGATCGATAAGAACTCCGTCCGCGTCCTTCCGATCTTCGACCTCATCGCCAGGACCGGCGGCATCCCGGAACGCGATATGTTCAACACCTTCAACATGGGTGTCGGCATGAGCGTCGTCGTTGCCCCGGAGGACGCGGATCGGGCCCTTGCCATTCTCCGCGAGCATGGGGAGGATGCATACATCATGGGCGAGATCGTTTCCGGCGACGAGCGGGTGATCCTATGCTGAAGACCCAGATCGCCGTATTCGTATCCGGCGGCGGGACGAACCTGCAGGCCCTGCTGGACGCCCGGGCCACAGGAAAGCTCAGCGCCGGGGAGATCGTCCTCGTGCTGTCGAGCCGGGCGGACGCCTACGCGCTCACCCGGGCGGAAAAGGCCGGCGTGCCCACCGTCGTCTGCTCGCGGAAGGCGCTTGGCAGTCAGGACGCGTTCGAAAACGCGATCAACGCGGCGCTGTCTGCTCACAATATCGACCTTATCGTTCTTGCCGGGTTCATGAGCATCCTGTCCAAGTCGTTCACCGACGCCTGGCCGGAGCGAATCCTGAACGTCCATCCGGCGCTCATCCCGTCCTTCTGCGGCCAGGGGTTTTACGGCCTGCGCGTGCATGAGGCGGCCCTTGCCCGCGGCGTGAAGGTCACGGGCGCGACGGTGCATTTTGTCAACGAGATCCCCGACGGCGGGCGAATCCTTCTGCAGAAGGCCGTCTCGATCGAGGACGGCGACACACCCGAGACCCTTCAAAGGCGGGTCATGGAGCAGGCGGAATGGTTGCTCCTCCCGCAGGCAGTGCAAATGGTGTCCGAAACGATCGCAAAGGAGAAAGTTCAATGAAGATCCATGACATCGCCGTCTATCTCGGCGGAAACGACTATCCCGGCCGCGGTATCCTTCTCGGCCGCAGCCCCGACGGCGCCCGCGCCATGATCGCTTATTTCATCATGGGCCGCAGCGTCAACTCCCGCAACCGCGTGTTCACGGAGACGGAGGACGGCATCCGCACAGAGGCCCACGACCCCTCCAAGATGGAGGATCCGAGCCTCATCATCTACCATCCGGTCCGCGTCTTCGGCGGCAAGACCATCGTGACGAACGGCGACCAGACGGACACCATCCGCGACGCCTTCCAGGCAGGGGAGTGCTACCGTCACGCGCTCATGACCCGGACCTTCGAGCCGGACGGCCCGAACTATACCCCCCGAATCTCCGGCGTCGTCCTGCCGGACGGCAGCTATAAACTCTCGATTCTCAAGAGCCTGGGCGGCGACCCGTCCTGCTGCTGCCGCTATTTCTACGAATACGACGCGCCCAAGGCGGGCCTCGGCCACATCATCCACACCTACGAGGGCGACGGCAGCCCGCTCCCGTCCTTCGAGGGCGAGCCCCGGACGGTCGAGCTCGCAGTTGGAAGCGCCAAGGAGCTGGCGGACCTTGTCTGGAACAGCCTGAACGACGACAACAAGGTCTCGCTGTTCGTGCGGACCATCGACCTTGCCGACGGCTCGACGGACACCGTCATCGTAAACAAGCACGGAGAGGAGAACGAAGAATGAACGAGCTCGAACTCAAGTACGGGTGCAACCCCAACCAGAAGCCTGCCAGCATCTTCATGCGCGGCGGCGGTGATCTGCCCCTTGTCGTTCTGAACGGCAAGCCCGGCTACATCAACTTCATGGACGCGCTGAACTCCTGGCAGCTCGTGAAGGAGCTCAAGGAGGCCACCGGCCTCCCCGCGGCGGCGAGCTTCAAGCACGTCTCTCCCGCGGGCGCGGCGGTCGGAAAGCCTCTCAGCGAGGTGGACCGGAAGATCTACTTCGTGGACCCCGACGCCGAGCTCAGCCCCATCGCCTGCGCGTACATCCGCGCCCGCGGCGCGGACCGCCTCTGCTCCTACGGCGACTGGGCCGCTCTGTCGGACACCTGCGACGCCGCGACGGCGGAATACCTCAAATACGAGGTCTCCGACGGCGTCATCGCCCCGGACTATACGCCGGAGGCCCTTGCGATCCTCCGCACCAAGAAGAAGGGCAACTACAACGTCGTGAAGATCGATCCGGCGTATGTTCCCGCCGCGGAGGAGTGGAAGGACGTTTTCGGAATCACCTTCAAGCAGGGACACAACGATTATCGCGTCGACCGCTCCGTCCTTCAGAACATCGTCACGAAAAATCGGGATCTGTCCGAGGCGGCGGTCACGGATATGATCGTCTCTCTCATCACGCTGAAATACACCCAGTCGAACTCCGTGTGCTATGTCAAGGACGGCCAGGCCATCGGCGTCGGCGCCGGGCAACAGAGCCGTATCCACTGCACCCGCCTCGCGGGAAGCAAGGCGGACAACTGGTATCTCCGCCAGCATGATAAGGTCGGCATCCGCCGCCCGGACCGGGACAACGCCATCGACATCTACACCTCCGACGAATACGAGGACATCCTCGCGGACGGCGTCTGGCAGAAGACCTTCAAGTTCCGGCCCGAGCCGCTGACCATGGAGGAGAAGAAGGCCTGGATCGCCACCCAGTCCGGCGTCACCGTCGGCAGCGATGCCTTTTTTCCCTTCGGCGACAACATCGAGCGCGCCCGGAAATCCGGCGTCCAGTATGTCGCGGAGCCCGGCGGAAGCATCCGGGACGACAACGTCATCGAGGCGGCAGACAAGTACGGCATGGTCATGGCCTTTACCGGCATGCGCCTGTTCCACCACTGAGAGGCGAGAGCTATGAAGATCATGGTCATCGGCGGCGGCGGGCGCGAGCACGCCATTATCCGCACGCTGAAAAAGAACCCGGAGATCACGGAGATCTACGCCCTGCCCGGAAACGGCGGTATCGCCGCGGACGCGGTCTGCGTCGATATCGGTGCGAAGGACATCGAAGCCCAGGTCCGGTTTGCCCGGGAGAACGCCATCGACTTTGCCGTCGTCGCGCCGGACGATCCT
>CAJOIG010000004.1 GCA_905234575.1 uncultured Oscillospiraceae bacterium | reverse complement strand
TCGTCCAGCTGCACCCTCGCCTCCTACGCCCCGATCGGCGCGGGCATCCCGGGGCGGCACCTCACGAACAGCATCGGCATCATGAAGGCGTACTCCTCCGCCGTGGGCGGCGGTCCCTTCGTGTGCGAGTTCTCCGGAGAGGAGGCACACGCCCTGCGGGAGGCCGGCGGCGAATACGGCGCGGCCACGGGCCGTCCCCGGCGGGTCGGTGGCTTCGACGTCGTCGCCTCGAAATACGGCGTCAAGATGCAGGGCTGCACCGAGCTTGCCGTCACGAAGCTCGACGTTTTGGCAGGCATGGAGCGAATCCCCGTCTGCGCCGCCTATGAGCTCGACGGAAAGCGGATCGACTCCTTCCCGCTGGAGCCCGCACTCGAAAAGTGCAAGCCCATCTACGAGTATATGCCCGGCTTCTCCGGCGACATCACCGGCTGCCGGAAGTTCTCGGAGCTCCCCCAGGCCGCGCAGGACTATGTCCGCTTCCTGGAGGACGCCGTCGGCTGCCCCATCAAGTACGTCTCCGTCGGCGCGGACCGCGAGCAGTACATCGAGATGTTCTAAAGCCATGCGGGACTATCAGAAGGAATTTGACGGGCGCGTGGCCTACATCCGCGCCCTGGTGGAGCGCAGCGGCGTCCGGGGCATCGTCTTCGGAAACTCCGGCGGCAAGGATTCCGCCCTCGTGGGCATCCTCTGCAAGGCGGCCTGTGAGGACACCGTCGGCATCATCCTGCCCTGCGCCTCCCGGCGGAACTTCGGCTCCGACCTGGACGACGGCAATGCTCTGGCGGAGCAGTACGGCATCGAGACCCGCGTCCTGGACCTGACCCCCATCCGGGAGACCGCGGAGCAGGTCATCGGCACAGTGACGGACATCAACGCCGCCTCCCTCGCGAACATCGCGCCGCGGCTTCGGATGCTCGCGCTGTACACCGTCGCGGGCAGCGAGGGCCGTCTCGTCGCCGGGACCGGCAACCGCAGCGAGGCCTACATGGGCTACTTCACGAAATGGGGCGACGGCGCTTACGACTTCAACCCCATCTCCGACCTGACCGCCACGGAGGTCATCGAGTTCCTCACCTTCCTGGACGCTCCCGAGAGCATCCGCACCAAGGCCCCGTCCGCCGGGCTGTACGAGGGCCAGACGGACGAGCAGGAGATGGGCATCTCCTACGCCGCCATCGACCGCTTTCTCCTCACGGGCGAGGCGTCGGAGGCCGACCGGGCCATCCTGGACCGCTTCCACGGCCGCAGCGAACACAAGCGCCGCCCGGCCTCGACCTATGTAGACCCATGAGAGAGTATTCCGCGAAACAGCTGGAGGACGCTGCCGCGCGTCTTTACGCCGACGCCTGCCTGCGCCTCCCGGCCTGGGTGGAGGAGCGTCTGCGCGCCTTCGGGAACCCCTACATCATCGAGAACTTCGAGACGAACGGGAACATCCCCCTCTGCCAGGACACCGGCCTTGCGGCGGTATACCTGGAGATCGGGCAAGACGCGCACATCACAGGCTCCATCCCGGAGGCCGTGAACGCGGGAATCCGCCGGGCCGTGAAGGACGCCTATCTGCGCGCCTCCATCGTGGCCGACCCCCTCCGCCGGGAGAACACCGGGGACAACACCCCCGCCTTCCTGTACTATGACCTCGTGCCGGGGGATACAGTGAAGATCACCGTCGCCCCCCGGGGCTTCGGCTGCGAGAACAAGGCACGCATCGCCATGCTGGCCCCCGCGGACGGCCTTGACGGCGTCAAAGCCTTCGTCCTCGAGACGGCGCGGCTCGCCGTGCCGGACGCCTGCCCGCCCGTGATGATCGGTGTCGGCCTCGGCGGGAACTTCGACCGCGCGGCCCTGCTGTCGAAGAAGGCCGTGCTGCGCCCCACGCCGCACCCGGACCCCTTCTACGCCGCGCTGGAGGAGGAGCTCTTCGCCCAGGTGAAGAAGTTCGCCATCGGCGTACGAATCAACACCGCGCCGACCCACATCGCGGGTCTGCCCTGCGCCGTGTCCGTCGGCTGCCACAGCCTGCGGACGGCATCGGAGGTGCTGGCATGACCCATCAAATCACCACTCCTCTGACCGCCGATGTCATCCGCTCGCTCAAGGCCGGCGACGAGGTCCGCATCACCGGGACCATCTACACCGCCCGGGACGCCGCCCACAAGAAGCTCTATGAGCTCCTGCAAAAGGGCGAGCCCCTGCCCGTGGACCTCACCGACCAGATCGTCTACTACACCGGCCCCACCCCCGCGCCGCCGGGACGGGCCATCGGCTCCTGCGGGCCGACGACCTCCTACCGCATGGACCGCTTCACCCCCGCCCTGCTCGCCCACGGCCTGCGGGGCATGATCGGCAAGGGCCGGCGCTCCAAGGACGTCATCGACGCCATCGTTCGATATGGCGCGGTGTATTTCTCCGCCGAGGGCGGCTGCGGCGCGCTTTTGGCGAACTATGTGACCAAGCGGGAGGTCCTGGCCTTCCCCGAGCTCGGCACGGAGGCCATCCACCGGCTCGAGGTCCAGGATTTTCCGGTATCCGTATTCTGTGACTGCCGCGGAGATCTGTATTCTCCGTATTTATAAAGAGAGGACCGTTATGGACTATCTATCTGCATCCCTGCAAAAGCACTACGAGTGGCGCGGAAAGCTCGACATCCGCTCCAAGGCCCGCGTCGACAGCGCCGAGGCGCTGTCCCTCGCCTACACCCCCGGCGTCGCCGCGCCCTGCCTCGAGATCCAGAAGGACGTCTCGAAGAGCTATGAGCTCACCGGCCGCTGGAACACCGTCGCCGTCGTCACCGACGGGACCGCCGTCCTCGGGCTCGGGGACATCGGCCCGGAGGCCGGCATGCCCGTCATGGAGGGCAAATGCGTCCTGTTCAAGGAGTTCGGCGGCGTGGACGCCATCCCCCTGTGCGTCCGCTCGAAGGACGTGGACGACATCGTCCGCACCGTGGCGCTGCTCGCCGGCAGCTTCGGCGGCGTGAACCTGGAGGACATCGCCGCGCCCCGCTGTTTCGAAATCGAGCGCCGCCTCAAGGAGATCTGCGACATCCCCATCTTCCACGACGACCAGCACGGCACCGCCATCATCGCCCTCGCGGGCATCCTGAATGCTCTGAAGGTCGTGAAGAAGGACCTCCGGGACGTCACCGTGGTCATCAATGGCGCGGGTGCCGCCGGCACCGCCATCGCGCGGCTGCTCGTCTCCGCCGGCGCGGGCGACGTCATCGTCTGCGACCGCACGGGCGCCATCTCCCGCGGCCGCGAGAAGCTGAACCCCGCGAAGGAGGACCTCGCTTCCATCACGAACAGGTCGAACCTCACCGGCGCCCTCGCGGACGCCGTGAAGGGCGCGGACGTGTTCATCGGCGTCTCGAGCCCCGGCGTTCTGACGGGCGAGATGGTCCGCACCATGGCGAAGGACGCCGTCATCTTCGCCTGCGCGAACCCCACCCCCGAGATCTGGCCCGAGGAGGCCCTCAAAAACGGCGCCGCCGTCGCCGCCACGGGTCGCAGCGACCTGCCGAACCAGCTCAACAACGTCCTCGCCTTCCCCGGCGTGTTCCGGGGGGCGCTCGACGTGCGCGCCTCCGACATCAACGACGCCATGAAGGTCGCCGCCGCCCACGCCCTCGCGGCCCTGGTGAGCGACGACGAGCTCTCCGCCGAGTACATCATCCCGAAGCCCTTCGACCCGCGGGTGAAGGACGCCGTTGCCGCCACCGTGGCCAAGGCCGCCCGGGATTCCGGCGTGGCCCGCATCTGAGTATCAACGCACTTCCATCCTCGCCGCCGCGAACCACCGCGGCGGCGACTTTTTGAGGACCGCTATGAAACAGCTCACCGTCGGCCTGCTCGCCCATGTGGACGCGGGCAAGACCACGCTCTCCGAGGCGCTGCTCTACGTCACCGGCGCGATCCGCAAGCTCGGCCGCGTCGATCACCGGGACACCTTCCTCGACACTCATTCCCTCGAGCGCGAGCGGGGCATCACCATTTTCTCGAAGCAGGCGCGTTTGCACACGGACGCGCTGGACCTCACGCTGCTCGACACGCCCGGCCACACGGACTTCTCCGGCGAGACGGAGCGCACCCTGCCCGTGCTGGACGCCGCGGTCCTCGTCATCAGCGGCACGGACGGCGTGCAGGCCCACACCGAGACCCTGTGGGAGCTGCTGGACCGCTACCGGGTGCCCACTTGCGTGTTCGTCACGAAGATGGACGCCGCCGCCCGAACGGAGGCCGATCTCCTCGCGGAGCTGCGGGAGCGCTTTGGAGATGGGTGCATGACCCTCGAAAACCGGGACGACGAGGCCCTCGCCATGCTGGACGAGGCCGTCCTCGACCGCTATCTTGCGACCGGTACGGTGTCGGACGGGGACATTTCGCGGCTCATCGAAACGCGGCGGCTCTATCCCGTCTGCTTCGGCTCCGGTCTGAAGCTCACGGGCGTGGAGGCGCTGCTGGCCCTGCTCGAGCGGTATGCGCCGGAGCCGGCGTTTTCCGGGGAGTTTGCCGCCCGGGTCTACAAGATCGCCCGGGATTCCCGCGGCGAGCGGCTGACGTATCTGCGGGTCACGGGCGGCACGCTGCGGGTGCGGGACAGTCTCGTCTACGCCGACGCCCAGGGAGAGCGCCGGGAGGAAAAGGCCGCCCAGCTCCGCCTGTACTCCGGGGCAAAATACGAGACGGCGGACGCCGTTCCCGCGGGCGGGGTCTGCGCCGTGACGGGCCTGACCGCCACCTGGCCCGGACAGGGCCTCGGCGCCGAGCCGGATACGATGAAGCCGCTGCTTTCCCCCGCCATGGGCTACCGCCTGCGCCTGCCGCCGGAGGCCGACGCCCGCACGCTCCTGCCGAAGCTGCGACAACTCGAGGAGGAGGAGCCCCTGCTCCGCATCGTCTGGCAGGAGCGCCTCGGCGAGATCCATCTGCAGCTCATGGGCGCGGTGCAGATCGAGGTGCTGGAAAGCCTCATCCGGGAGCGCTTCGACACGGAGGTGACCATCGACGCCGGACAGATCCTCTACCGGGAGACCATCGGGGATACGGTGGAGGGCGTGGGGCATTTCGAGCCCCTGCGGCATTACGCAGAGGTCCATCTGCTCCTGGAGCCCGGCGAGCGAGGCAGCGGCATCGTTCTCGCGAGCGCCGTGCGGGAGGACGACCTCGACCTCAACTGGCAGCGCCTCATCCTCACGCATCTCGAGGAGAAGCAGCATCTCGGCGTGCTGACGGGCTCGCCCCTGACGGACGTAAAGATCACCCTGCTCGCGGGACGGGCGCACCTCAAGCACACGGAGGGCGGGGATTTCCGCCAGGCGACCTACCGCGCCGTGCGCCAGGGGCTCATGCAGGCGCAGAGCGTGCTGCTTGAACCCTATTACGCCTTCCGGCTGGACGTGCCCGCGGACTGCATCGGCCGGACCATCAGCGACGTGCACGGCATGGGCGGGACCCACGACGCCCCGGAATCCGTCGGGGACCGGATGGTCCTCACGGGCACGGCCCCGGTCTCGGCCATGACGGACTACGGCGCCGCCGTCGCCGCCTACACCCGGGGGCGCGGGCGCTTCTCCTGCCATGTCGCCGGGTATCAGCCCTGCCGGAACCAGGACGAGGTCGCCGCGTCCATCGGGTACGACCCCGAAGCCGACACGGAGAACACCCCGGACAGCGTTTTCTGCGCCCACGGGGCGGGCTTCGTCGTCAAATGGCGGGACGTGCCCTCCTACATGCACCTGGACAGCGGCCTCCGGGATGCCTCCGGCCCGGCGGAAGCCCCCGCACCGAGGGTCCTGCAGCGGAACCTGGACATCGACGAGAAGGAACTCGAGGCCATCATGGAGCGGGAGTTCGGCCCTATCCGGCGGCGGTCCTATGCCGCGCCGCAGATAAACAGCGCCGTCGGCATCCAGATGCAGGCCCGAAAGCGGAAGGAATGGGTCCTCGTGGACGGCTACAACGTCATCTTCGCCTGGGACGAGCTGCGGGCCCTGGCGGAGAAGGACATCGACCTCGCCCGCGGCCGCCTCATCGATATGCTCGTAAACTACCGGGCCTACACGAAAAACGAGGTCGTTCTGGTGTTCGACGCCTACAACGTCCCCGGTGGGGCCGGGTCCCGCAGCACGGACGCGCGGCTCCGCATCGTCTTCACGAAGGAGGGCGAGACCGCGGACATGTACATCGAGCGCCTCGTGGACGAGATCGGCAAAAACGAGGCCGTGCGCGTGGTCACCTCGGATTCCCTCATCCGCCTGACGGCGCTGCGCTCCGGCGTGCTGCGCTGCAGCTCCGGGGCGTTCGAGGGCGAGGTCCGCTGGGTGCTGGAACGCATCGGCGACATCGTGAAAAAGACGCAGGAGTGAGCCCATGGAAAACAACGAACTATTGCGCCGTGCGGAGGACCTCCGGGATCGCTGCGAGCGGCGGAGCGTCGTAACCGCGACGGGCTTTCTGACCCCCGCGGAGGCGCAGGCTCTGGGCCGCTGGGCCGAGCGCTTCCCGGACAGTGGCCTGTTCCTATCCGGCAGCCGGGAGGGCTGCGAGCGGGTGCGGGCGTTCTTCCTCCCCGACTGGCTCGCGCCGGAGGACCTGGACCTCGCGGACTACATCCGCGCCGTGCGGATCGAGGCCCATTTCGGGGAGCCCGGACACCGGGATTACCTCGGCGCGATCCTGGGCCTCGGCATCGAGCGCGGCAGCCTCGGGGACCTCCTCGTCCAGGGGACGCAGGCGCACATCTTCTGCCTGCCCAGCGTGGAGCCCCTGCTTCTGGAGGAGCTCAGCCGCGCCGGGCGCGTGGGCGTGAAGACCTTCCCCTGCGAGCTTTCGGACGTGCCCCTGCCGGAGCGGAAGGTCCGGCGGGTGAGCTTCACGGTCAAGTCCCCGCGGTTCGACGCGGTGCTGTCGTCCATGTTCGGCCTGTCCCGGACGACGGCGGCGGAGCTCATCCGCCTGGGCGCGGCCACGCTGAACTACGAGGTATGCGGGAAGCCGGACGCGCCCGTCGCCCCCGGGGACACGCTCTCCCTCCGGGGCCGCGGCAAGGGCGTGCTGACGGAGACCGGCGGCCGCTCCCGCAAGGACCGGCTGTTCATGGAAGCGGAAATCTTTTTGTAATTTCAGCGTCGGCGGAGTTTCCCGCCGACGCTGTATTTTTTGGAGGCGCCGGGGAATACTGGGAACATGGAAACCAAACGAACCGGACGGCAGACCGTCTTTCTGCCGAGTCAGCCCTCCGTCCTCGCCGCTGCCTGCGCCGGGGGCAAAAAGGAAGGCGAGGGCCCCCTGCGGAACTCCTTCGACCTTCTGAGCTCCGACTCCCGCTTCGAGGCAGCGAGCTGGGAGAAATCCGAATCCGCCATGCTCAGCCAGTGCTACCTGGCCGCCTGCGAGAAGGCGTCCGTAAGTCCCGGGGATGTGCAGTACGTCCTCGCAGGGGACCTCTTGAACCAGTGCGTCGGGTCGGCCTACGCCATGCGCGGCTGCGGCGCGCCGTACCTCGGGCTGTACGCCGCCTGCTCCACCATGGCGGAGGGGCTCGGCCTCGCGGCGATGCTCATCGACGGCGGCTTCTGCGACACCGCCGCCGCGGCGACGAGCTCCCACTTCTGCGCCTCCGAGCGCCAATACCGCTTCCCTCTGCCCTACGGCAACCAGCGCACGCCCACGGCCCAGCGGACCGTCACCGGCGCCGGCGCGATGATCCTGTCGATGGACGGACCCGGCCCGTATATCACCGGCGTCACCACCGGCATCATCACGGACGTGGGCATCAAGGACATGGCGAACATGGGCGCGGCCATGGCGCCGGCGGCCTACGACACGCTGACCGCCCACTTCCGGGACACCGGGCGCACGCCGGAATACTACGACGCCATCGTCACCGGGGACCTGGGCGTGCTGGGCTCGGAGCTTCTGCGGGAGCTTTTCTCGCGGGACGGGATCGACCTCGGCCTGCGCCACATGGACTGCGGACGGCTCATCTACTATATCGAGGGCCAGGACGTGCACAGCGGCGGCTCCGGCGCGGGCTGCTCCGCCGCCGTGCTGTGCGGGCACTTCCTCTCCGGCATGCGGGAAGGGCTGTGGAACCGGATCCTCTTCGCCGCGACCGGAGCGCTCATGTCGCCGACGACCAACCAGCAGGGCGAGAGCATCCCGGCGATCTGCCACGCGGTATCCATCGAGAATCGGAGGGTAACGGCATGGGTCTGACACTTCTGAAGGCGTTTCTGTCCGGCGGCACGCTCTGCCTCGTGGGACAGCTCCTCATCGACAAGACGAAGCTCACCCCGGCGCGCATATTGACGGCGTACGTCGTGGCGGGCGTGATCCTCGGGGCGCTGGGCGTTTACGAGCCCTTCGCGGACTGGGCGGGCGCGGGCGCGACGGTCCCCCTCACAGGCTTTGGGAATCTGCTCGCGAAGGGCGTGCGGGAGGCCGTTGCAGAAAAGGGACTCCTCGGCGCGTTCACCGGCGGCTTCACCGCCTCGGCGGGCGGGATCGGCGCGGCGCTGTTTTTCTCGCTCCTCGCCGCTCTGATATTCAAGAGCAAGGAAAAGTATTGAAAATCGGCCGCCCTCCACACAGGAGAGCGGCCGACCGCTTGTTCAGGAATTCAATTACCGGCCCCACACCGGGCAGCGCGCCGACACAGAGCCGACGCTCGCCACGATCTCGCAGGCAGTGCCGTAGCCGCCAAGGACCGTCACAAGGCCCGTCTCGTCCACGGTGGCGACGGACTCGTCCGTGCTGGACCAGGTGACCTCCACGTCCATCAGCGGATAGGCCTGAGCAACGAGCTGGACCTGGGTCCCGGCGGACTCCATGAAGCCGCGCTCGGGCCCGTCCACCTGGCCGCCGCCCTGCTCGTAAATGGCGAGGGAGGTGACGGTGGGCGTCGGGGTGGGCGACGGGGTCGGCGTGGGCGTCGGCGCGGGAACGGCGGTGGTCTCCGCCGCGATCTGGGCAAGCTGCGCCTCCGCCCGCGCGGAGGTTTCGGTCTCCTCCACCCGCTCGGAGAGATTGACCGACACGATGGCGACGGTCGCTGCGATGACGCACACCAGCAGGATCCCGCCGATGAGAAGCTGCCAGTTCATGCTCTCGGCCGCCCGGCGGGCCGCCTCCGTGCCGCGGACAGCGCTGTCGCTCTCGGGCAGGGCGGTCTTGACCTCCCGGGGCTTCTTCGTGCCGCAGTAGGGGCAGCGCCCACGGAAGGACGGATATTCTCGATGACAACGCCGACAAACGGTGTTGGGAATGAGGCTCATGGACGTTTATCCTCCGAAAAACTGTAATAATAGTTACAATTAATTACATCTATATTACATATAATACAACGCCCATGCCCCGCTGTCAACGGTTGAATTGTGAATTTTCGTCAGATGGTGAGGGTCCCGGCGTCGTCCTCCAGGAGGATCAGGATCTTCTCCTGGGCGCCGGTGACGGCGTTCACATACACGAGGAAGCTGCCGCCGTCCTTCGCCCGGCAGAGGAACTCATGGCAGGTCCGCTCCTCCCCGCCCGCCGACGGGATGACCGCGAGCTGATGGGAACGCACGGTCAGCGCCGGCGAGATCTTTTCCCGGGCCTCCTCCTCCGAGACGGTGATCTCGGGGAGCTCCCGCTCGTGGTGGGAGGACAGATACCCCTTCGCGTCGTAGCTCATCACCGCGCCGGTATCCAGCGCGATTCCGACCTTGACAAGATCGGGATAGCACAGGACGCCGTCCTCGGCATGCTCGTAATTCACCGTGAGGATCCCGTTCTGGGTCATGTGGTAGCTGCGCTCCATGTCCGGCAGGCCCTGCTGCTCGAGGAAGGCGTCCGCCGCCGCGAGCCCGGCCTCCGTCGTAAGCCGCGCCCGGCCGGGCAGCCGGGAGCACAGCGCCGAGAGGACGCGCCCGCCCTGCCTCGTGACATAGACGGTGTATTCCCCGCCGCCGGCGGTCCCGGCAAAGCAGAAGCAGGGAATCGCGCCGCCCACGTCCCCGAGGGCGGTCAGGCTCTCCGCCGGAAGGCTCAAAAACCGCGCCGCCGTCTCCCGGGCCACCGCCTCGCTGACCGTGCCGAGGCCGTCCAGCGCCCGGGGCGTTGCGCTCGTCATGCTCTCGGAGAAGGGGCCGTCGTAAATGAGCGTCGGCAGCTCGGGAAACTCCGCCTCGATGCTCTGGAAGGCCGTGCCCGCGAGGGGCGCCTCGGCGCCGCCGCCAAGAAACGCCGACGCGGCGACGACCTCGTCCATGGTGAGATCCCCCGCCATCATCCGCGCCTGCATATCCTGGAGGTCCAGGCGCATGACCTCGGCGGTCTCCGCGAGCTCCGCGAGGTTTTTCAGCTCCTCCTCGGAACAGCCGCCCTGCCCGCCGACGGTGCGGGAGATGGTGCAGGCGTAGTCCCCCACCCGGGCGAGAAAGCCGGAGACGTTTTCAAGGCGCTCGCCGGACCAGGGCAGGCGGCCCATGGCCTGCTGCGCCGTGACGGCCCGGCCGAACACCTGGGTGCACAGGGCGCTTTCAAGCGCCGGGTCCGTGACGTACAGGCTCTTTTCAAGGGCCGTGGAGAGCTCCGACACACTGTTCACCAGCTCGTCGAAGGCGTACTGGGTATTGGCGCGGGCGTAGAGCTCCAGGCTGCGGGCCCGGCGCATGCCGGCGACGGCCAGGGTGCTCGCCGCGATGAGGCCCGCGGATAAAAACGTAATGATGCGGATCGTCGTTCGTTTTCGCATAAAAAAACACCTCTTCCCGGATAGCGTGTCCGGGAAGAGGCAGGGGTATGAGCTTAAAAAGCTGCCAGGCGTTCCAGTCCGTTCCGCAGGCGGGCCATGGTCTCGGCCTTGCCCAGGATGCGGCAGAGCTCCACCGCGCCGCCGGGCGTGACGGCGGTGCCCGTGGCGGCGATACGGACCGGCCACATGAGCTTCGCGTTCTTGACCTCCAGCGTCTCCGCAAGGCCCGTCAGGGCATCGTGGATGTGCTCGTCGTCCCAGGGCTCCACGGCCTCGAGGACGGGGATCGCGGCGGCAAGCATCTCCTTCGCGCTGTGCTCGTCCGATTTGGACTTCTTGTGGACGTAGAGCGCGGTGTCGTAGTCGGGCAGCGCGTCGAAGAAGCCGAGCTTGCCGGGGATGTCCGTCAGGACCTCGGTGCGCTGCTGCAGGAGCGCGGCGATGGCCGCGGCGTCGATGGCGGGGTTTTTCACCGCCTGCCGGATGTAGGGCTCCGCCACGGCGGCGAACTGCTCCGGCGTCATGGCGCGGATGTACTCGGCGTTGAAATGCGTGAGCTTTTCAATGTCGAAGATGGCCTGGCTCTTGGAGATGCCGGAGAGGTCGAACTCCTCCGCCAGCTCACGGATGGAGTAGATCTCCCGCTCGCCCTTCGGCGCCCAGCCGAGGAGCGCGACGTAGTTCACGACGGCCTCCCGCAGATAGCCCTTTTCGAGCAGGTCCTCGTAGCTCGGGTCGCCGTGGCGCTTCGACATCTTGTTGTGCGCGTCGCGCATGACGGGCGAGCAGTGGACGTACTTCGGGACCTCCCAGCCGAAGCCCTCGTACAGCAGGTTGTACTTCGGGGCGCTCGACAGGTACTCCGAGCCGCGGACGACGTGGGTGATGCCCATGAGGTGGTCGTCAATGACATTCGCGAAGTTGTAGGTCGGCAGACCGTCCCGCTTGATGAGGACCTGATCGTCCAGGTCCTTGTTCGGCGCGGTCACGTCCCCGAAGATCTCGTCGTGGAAGGTGGTGCTGCCCTCCTCGGGGATGCGCTGGCGGATGACGAAGGGCTTGCCGGCGTCGAGGTTTTTCTGGACCTCCTCCGGACTCAGGCCGCGGCAGGGGTCCGCCGCCCGGCCGAATACGCCGCTGTCCTCCTCGGACTCCGACTTCTCGCAGAAGCAGTAATAGGCGTGCCCGCGCTTTACGAGGCGCTCGGCAAAGGGCAGGTACAGCCCCTTGCGCTCGGTCTGGACATAGGGGCCCACGGGACCGCCCTTGTCCGGGCCCTCGTCCCAGTCGAGGCCGCAGTCCGTGAGGGTCTTGTAGATGACGTCCGTGGCGTCCGCCACGAGGCGGTTCTGGTCGGTGTCCTCGATTCGCAGAAGGAACTTGCCGCCGTAATGCCGGGCGATGCACCAGGTGTACAGCGCGGTGCGGAGGTTGCCGACGTGCATATATCCCGTGGGGCTCGGCGCAAACCGGGTGCGGACCTCGCCGTGGGGGATTCGGGCTTCCAGCTCATCAAAAAACTTTTCGTCCATATATGGTGTCTCCTGTTCGGTCGTTTCATTCGTGCTATAACACTTTATTTTATTACAGGGAACTTGTCAAGTGCTTATCGGTTGTGGTATCATATTCTGGTTAGAAATCAACCCTCGGAAAGAAGATTTGATTATGGAAGAAACGAAGAAAGTGATGCTCTCGGGCATCAAGCCCACCGGCGACCTGACCCTTGGCTCCTATCTCGGCGCCATCAAGAACTGGGCCGAGCGCGCCGAGCAGTTCGACTGCTACTACTTCATGGCGGACCTGCACGCCCTCACGACGCGCAACAACCCCGCCGACCTGCGCCGCCGTACCCTGGAGCAGCTCGCCCAGTACGTCGCCTGCGGCCTGGACCCCGAGAAGAACACGCTGTTCATCCAGTCCCACGTCCCCGCCCACGCGGAGCTCGGCTGGGTGCTGAACTGCTACACCATGTTCGGCGAGCTCTCCCGCATGACGCAGTTCAAGGATAAATCCCGGAAAAACGCCGACAACGTGAACGGCGGCCTGTTCACCTACCCGTCCCTCATGGCGGCGGACATCCTGCTCTATCAGCCGGATTACGTCCCCGTGGGCGACGACCAGAAGCAGCATGTCGAGCTCACCCGCGACATCGCCCAGCGCTTCAACAACCTCTACAGCGACACCTTCAAGATCCCCGAGCCGTACATCCCCAAGATCGGCGCCCGGGTCATGGACCTGCAGGACCCGCTGAGCAAGATGTCCAAGTCCGACGACGTGGGCACCGGCCGCGTCTGCCTCATGGATAAGCCCGAGGACATCGCCCGCAAGTTCAAGCGGGCCGTCACCGACAGCGAGACCGGCGAGCGCTGCGTCCGCTATGCCCCGGAAGAGAAGCCCGGCGTCGCGAACCTCATGCAGATCTACGCCGCCTGCACCGGCCGGTCCTTCGACGCCATCGAGGACGAGTTCGCCGGGCACGGCTACGGCGACTTCAAGACCGCCGTGGGTGAGGCCGTTATCGAGACCCTCCGCCCCATCCGGGAGGAGGCCTCCCGCATCATGAAGGACAAGGGCTATCTCGAAACCCTCTGCAAAAACGGCGCGGAAAAGGCGTCCTACATCGCGAACAAGACCCTGCGGAAGGTATACAAGAAGGTCGGGCTCGTTCCGGCCGTCCGTTGAGCAAAACGGCGATGCACGGCACGGAAGCCCTCATCAAATGGCCCGGCGGGAAGTCCCGGGAGATCAAATACATCCGGGACATGATCCCGTCCTTCGACCGCTACATCGAGCCCTTTTTCGGCGGCGGCGCCATGTTTTTCCACCTGCGCCCGGAGGCCGCGGCGATCAACGATCTCTCCGACGATCTGATGGAGTTCTACGCCCTGGTCAAAGCCCAGGACCCGGCTTTTCAGGCGTATCTCACCGCTTACGCCCGGCTTTTCGACGCGCTTCTTCACGCCTGTGACCGGCACAGCGAGACGCTGACGGTCCTCTTCCTGTGCGCCCGGGCGGGCGGAATGACCGCGGCCGCCCTCTCCGCGCCGGTCAGACGGCTGGCGGAGGCGCTTTTGCGGGAGCTTCCCGCCGGGGACCTGGCCCTGCTCGTCTCCGATAAGGCCGGGTTTTTGCGTTCCCTTTCGGAAAACGGTGCGGACAAGCTCGTCCGCACCGTGAAAAACGACGCCAAAAAGCCCTTCTCCGAGGAGGACTTGCGGGAAAACCTCGTCACCGGCTTTGCGAGCGGGTTTTATATGTACTTCCGCAGCGTTTACAACGACCTGCACCGCGAAAGCGCCGATGGCGGCGACACGGCCTATCGGATCGCGAATTTCTATTTCATCCGCGAGTACTGCTACGGCTCGATGTTCCGCTACAACCGGCAGGGAGAGTTCAACATCCCCTACGGCGGCATGTCCTACAACCGGAAGGACTTCGGCGCGAAAGTCCGCTCCATCTTTTCCGAGGACACCGCGGCGCTCTTCCGCGGGACCGAGATCGAATGCCTGGACTTCGAGGCATTCCTCGACAAGACCGCGCCGACGGCGGCGGATTTCCTGTTTCTGGATCCGCCCTACGACACCGATTTTTCCGACTACGAGGGCATGGCCTTCACCCGGGAGGATCATCGGCGGCTGGCCGACTGCCTGAAGCGCACCCCCGCGCAGTTCATCCTTATCATCAAAAACAACGACTACATCTACTCCCTGTACGCGGACCGCTTCAACATCCTCACCTTTGACAAGACCTACAGCTACAACGTCCGCAGCCGCAACGACCGGGCTGCTGAGCACCTTATCGTCACAAATCTGCCCGTAAAAGGCCGCCTTCCCGTGTAAGGGAAGGCGGTTTTATGTCAGCAGCATTACGGCGAGCATAATGAGAAGGTCCGTGTCCCCGCTCTCGCGGTACATGAGATACAGCACCAGCGCGAGCAGCAGGTCGTCGGTCTCCCAGCCGGCGGCCTCCGTTTTCTGGAAGAGACTCCCGAGATCGAGAAACGGCGGCCGCGCCGGACGCCGGTCCCGGCGGGGCGGCTCGGGCACACCGGGCGGCGGGGACGGTTCGGAAGCCGGCTCGGGCTCGGAGGGTACGCGGAACGCGCCGCTATAGGCCATGGTCCTCTCCTTTCATCGTTCCCAGCACCGCGCTCGCCACATGCACCATGCGGGCGATCTGCAGGGCGCGGTCGAGCTTTTCCTGCTTCTCGGGGCGCATATACGGACGCATGGCGCCGAGGAGCGCCGCCGACCGAGAGGAGGATTCTCCCCTCCCCGACAGGCTCCCCAGCGCCTTTCCCAGCGCCGCCGTAAGGCCGCTGTCGAGCCCGGAGGACACCGGCGCGGGCTGGACCGCTGGAGCGGGCGGCTCCGGGCTCGGGGCTCCGGCATCGGTCCCGCCCAGGAGGCTCTGGGCCATCGCGCTGAGCTTCGCCATCTGCTCCGGGTCCGACATCACGGACGACAGCAGCGCGCCGAGATCACCGTCCATGTCCGTCCACCGTCCCCAGCACCTGGGAGGCGAGACGCTTTCCCTCCGGCGTTGCGAGGACGCTCTGCAATATGCCGCGCAGGGCATTCTCATCCCCGGCCCGGACCGCGCTTTCGAGCTGCGCGCCGTCGATCTGCGCGGAAAGGCGCTGCGCCTCCGGCGTTTGGGTCAGTCCTTGCAGGGCCGCGGCGTTCCCGCCCTTCATGAGCGAGCGCGCCATGGTTTCGAAGTCCATAGAAATACCCCCTTCCGTGTCGGACCATCCTATGCGGTCCGTCGGAAGGGGGTGCTTGTTTTGGGGGTGATTATCCGTGCATGAGCTCGTACAGCCGCTGGAACATGGTGGCGACCTCCGCGCGGGTGGCATAGCCCTTTGGCTTGAAGCTGCCGTCCAAGTAGCCTCCGACGATGCCGAGATTCTTCATGGCGTAGACGGCGTCACGGGCGTAGCTCGAGATGCTGGCGTCGTCCGTGAAGGCCGAGGCGCTGGTGGACAGCGAGATGCCGGTGTAGTTCTTCAGATAGCGGTAGAGCATCACGCAGATGTCCTGGCGCGTGATCTTGTTGTTCGGGCGGAAGCTCGTGGCGGTGACGCCGTTCATGATGCCGTAGATGTAGGCCCACTGGGCATAGCCCGTGTAGTACACGCCGTTCGGCAGGTCCGTGAAGGCGCCGTTGTAGACGTACAGCAGGGTCTTCCCGTTGGTGCCGGTCATCTTTTCGCGCATGTAGCCGTCCACATCGCTGACGTTGACGTGATACCACTGGGCGCCGTCGATTCCGCTCGGGATGCGTCCGAGCACATGGATATGCTGCCCGGTGGGGCCGGTGAGGGTCTTGACCCGGACGATATCCGCCGTGGAGGTGGTCTCCCGGACGGAGATCTTACTGCCGTTCGTGATGCCGAGGCAGCCGGACCAGCTCTCCAGGTCCTTCCACTGGCCGTTTCCGATGAAGCGGCCGAGGACCGTGATGAACATGCCGCGGGTCATGTACCCCGTCGGGGAGAACTTCGTGGAGCTGGTGCCGGAGAAGAGGCTGTGGGAATAGACGAAGGCGACGCTCTCGGTGTACCATTTGTTCCGCACGTCGTCGAACGGGAGCGCGACGGAGAACTTCACGGCGATGGTGTGGTCCTTCGTCACATCGGAGAAGGTGTAGCTGGACACCGCGCCGACGCTCTGGCCGTCCACCAGCACGTCCGCGATGTAGAAGAACTCGAGGGCCGTGACGGTGAAGGCGGCGTCCGCCCCGTCCAGGACCTTGACCTCACCGTTGGGCGAGAGATAGCCGCCGTTCCCGCTGGAGGCTGTGATGGTGTGGAAGGTGCCGATGGTGACGTTGATCTCCGCCACGTCGCTGTTGAGGTTCGAGCCGCTGACGGCGACGGCCTTGAAGTTCATGGCCTTGTCGATGGTGACGCCTTCGTCCGTCATCTTCGTGCTCAGCTTCGAGGGCGTCGAACCGTCGGTGGTATAGTAGATGGTGTCGCCGGCGTTGTTCATGACCGTGATCTTCGATCCGGCGGACACGACGTTGCCGTCGATGGCGCCGTCCACGAGGACGATGAAGGGCATCTCCGCCTTCTCGACCGTCACCTGGTAGGTCAGGGTATAGCTGCCGGTGAAGGGATCGCCGCAGTCCGCGATGGCCTTGACGGTGGTGTTCCGGGTCAGCTCAAAGGGCCCGGTGTAGCGGGTGCTGTCCTTCGTCGGCGTGGAGCCGTCGAGTGTGTAGTAGATGACGGCGTTCTCCCGGGAATGGAGGAGCTTCACGACCTTGGCGTTACCCGCCTCGTTGATGCTCATGGAGATGAGCGGCGCGGGAGCGTAGCCGCTCTCCTGGAGGTTCACGGCGTTGCTCTCCCGGAAGCTGACGCTGCCGGAATACGCCCGGCGATAGATGCTGTAGCCGCCGTTCAGGTAGTAGTTCGTGATGGACGAGAGGCTGCCGGTGTTCTCATAGTACTTGCCGGGGAACAGCTCGCCGTAGCAGGTGACGCGCATCTTGCACGGGGTCTGCTCGGTGATCTCCACGGCGTTTATGTTGCCGCTGGCGTCGTAACCGATGTTCGTGACGACGACGACGTGGCTGTTGGGGTTATTGAGCACATCGCCGATTCGAAGCTGGGACAGGCTCTTTCCGATGTATTCGGAGAAGTTCAGCATGCTCGTGCAGGTGCAGCGATAGGGCAGATCCCACGCCCAGGAGGCAAAGCCCGAGCAGTCGCTGCCGTAGTACGGCGCGGTGCGGGAATAGTGGGAGTAGCCCGAATAGAAGCGGCTCGAGGTGTCGTTCACCGCGTTCACGAAGCCGTCGATGGAGATGTCCCAGCCGACGTACCCCGTGCTGACCGCCTGGGAATACGGGATGCCCTTGTAGGTCAGTCCGCCCTGGAAGTAGCCGTAGGTGACGGTGCCGTTCACGTCCTTGACGGTGCCGCCGCGGTTGTTGCTGACGTATCCGGAATCGTCGCCGCCCCAGGCGTAGCGCCAGGCCAGCGGCGTCCACTGGACCTCCGCCATCTGCCGGGCCCGCAGGACGATGTTCTGCTGATTCGCGTCCATCTCGCCGACGGAGGCGATGCGGCTGTTCGTCGCGGTATAGGCGCCGTCGGCATGGAAGGCAAGGCCGTCCTGGATGAGTGCGTAGGCGTCGGACTGGAGATAGGCCGCCTCATTCGCAAGCTGGGCCTCGTCGGACAGACCGCTGCCCGCAAGCTCCTCCCGGTGGAGGGAATAGCTCTGCAGGGTCATCCGGCCCTCGAAAAGCTCCTCAAGCTCCGTCTGCATCGTCCGGCCGTCCACCACGAGGACGAGCCAGCCGTCGTCCGTCCAGCACTGCTCCACGCCGGAGCACAGGGACGTCATGCCCGCCCAGAGGGTGTAGTCCCGGGCAGGACCCGTGAGAAACAGGTTGCCGAAGGGCGTCGGGATGAGGCCCTCCACGCCGGAGGGCGCCTCCAGCTGGATGAGCGCATCGGCGGTCCTGTCATAGGACCAGACGCTGCCGCCGGAGAGGAAGCGGAGCTCCTCGCCCATGACGTACATCTGCCGGATGGAAGATCCGAAGGAATACACGGTCTCCGCGCTGCCGCCGGAGGCCGGGACACGGCGGACGTCGCCGCCGTCGGTGGTATAGTAGAGCCAGCCGTCCTGGAGATTCAGGCTGGCGCCGCTCTCCTCGCTGATCAGACGGTCCGAGCCGCTCGCGGAGGCCCAAATGCCGCCGTCGCTGTAGTACAGGGTGCCGCCGTCGCGCAGATAGAGGCCGCCGCCCAGGATCTCCACGTCGGTATTGCCGGGACGGACCCAGAGGCGTTCCTCCGCCGCGGGCTCCTCCGCCGGCTCCGCCGACGCCGCGGCCGCTTCCTCGGTCTCCAGGGAGGTCAGCTCCTCCTCCGGGAGAGTCTCGATCTCCGCCGCAGCCTCTTCAGCCAGGGGATCCTCCTCCGCGGGCTCCGCCGCGGCAGGCTCCTCGGCCGGCGCGGGAGGCGGCGTGGTCTCCGGGATCGCCGCGGGCTCAGGCTCCGGGGCAGGGACCTCCTCCACGGGAACGGGCACCGCCGCAGGCTCCGCCGTTTCCGGCGCCGGAAGCTCCGCCCCGGGCTCGGCATCCGCCAGCGCGGATACCCCCAGCGAGAAAAATATGGATAATACCAGCATCAAGGCCAGAATCCGAGTTCCGTGTTTCATAGGTCCCTCCGTGTGTCGCTGTCGATGGAACGGGCGGGCGCAGAATCGCACCCATACGTCCGTACTATATCATAAAAAAGTGACAAACACAAGAGAAAACTGAAATCATTTGTTCTTTTTGTTACTTTTTGTCAAAAAAGAGGGCCGGCCTTCGGGACCGGTCCTCCAGTGATTTGGTATTAGAGCACGCGGACGCGGCGGACGTGGGACAGACCGCGCAGCTTCGCGGCCATCTCGGCCGTGACAGGGCTGCCGACGTCGATGATGGTATAGGCGACGTCGCCGCGGGCCTTGTTGATCATGTGCTCGACATTGATGTCCTCGGCGCTGATGACATCAAGGAAGCTGTTGATCATGCGGGGGACATTGTCGTGGATGACGCAGATACGGGCCTCGCCGGCGCGGTCCAGGCTGACGTCCGGCAGGTTCACGGAGTTTTTGGTGGTTCCGTCCAGCAGATAGTCGGACAGCTCCTGCGCCGCCATGATTGCGCATTTCTCCTCGCTCTCGGGGGTGGAGGCGCCCAGGTGCGGGAAGGCGACCACGCGCTTCGCGCCGATGAGCTTGTCGTCGGGGAAGTCCGTCACATAGCGGGCGACCTTGCCGGCGGCGATGGCGGCGAGGATGGCGTCGGTGTCCACGAGGCCGCCGCGGGCGAGGTTGATGATCCGGACGCCGTTTTTCATCTGGCGGAAGGCGTCCGCGCCGAGCATGCCGCGGGTCTTGTCCGTCAGGTGGAGCTGGATGAGGATATAGTCGGACTGGCGGTAGACGGTGGCCAGGTCCTCGGCGTGGCGGACCTCGCCGGAGATGCGCCACGCGGATTCGACGGACATGTACGGGTCGTAGCCGATGACGTCCATGCCGAGGCCGATGGCGGCGTTCGCGATGCGGGAGCCGATGTTGCCGAGGCCGATGATGCCGAGGGTCTTGCCCATGATCTCCGGTCCGACGTAGTTCTTCTTGCCGGATTCGACCTCCGCCTCGATGTTGTCGCGCCCGGCCAGAGAGCGGGCCCAGAAGGCGCCGTCCATGATGTTGCGGGAGGCGAGGATGAGGGAGCAGACGGCGAGCTCCACCACGGCCTGGGCGTTGGCCCCGGCGGCGTTGAAGACGACGATGCCCTTTTCCGTGCAGCGGTCGATGGGGACGTTGTCAGTGCCGACGCCCGCGCGGCCGATGGCGAGAAGGCGGTCACCGAAGGGCATGTCGTGGATCTTCGCGGAGCGGATGAGAAGCGCGTCCGGGTCCTCCGCCTCGACGTTGACCATGATCCCCTTGGAGCCCAGGATGTTCAGGCCGGCCTGGGCGATATTGTTCATCGTTTTGATCTCATACATGATGCTTGACCTCAAATTCTTTCATATAGTCTGCCAGGGCGCGCACGCCCTCCATGGGTTGGGCGTTATAGAGGCTCGCGCGGATGCCGCCGACGCTGCGGTGCCCCTTGAGGTTCATGAGCCCGCGGGCCTGCGCCTCCTTCGCGAACTGGGCGTCCAGGTCGGCGTCGCCGGTGCGGAAGGTGATGTTCATCTCGCTGCGGGAATCCGGGCGGGCATGGGCCTTGTAGAGCTTGCTGTTGTCCAGGATATCGTAGATCATGGCGGCCTTTTCGTGCTTGATCTTCTCCATGCCCTGGACGCCGCCCTGGGTCTTCAGCCAGTCCAGCGTCAAGCCGAGCATGTAGATGCACCAGCAGGGCGGGGTATTGTACATGCTGTCCTTCTCGATCATGGTCTTGTAGGACATCATGAGCGGCGTGATGGGCATCTCCTTCCCCGCCAGGGTCTTGTCGATGATGACGACGGTGACGCCCGCGGGCGCCATGTTCTTCTGGGCGCCGGCGTATACGATGCCGTACTTCGACACGTCCACCGGGCGGGAGAGGATGTCGGAGCTCATGTCGCACACCAGGGGCGCGGCGGTCTCGGGAACGTAGCTCCACTCCGTGCCGTAGATGGTGTTGTTCGCGCAGTAGTAGAAATACTTCGCGCCGGG
>CAJOIG010000003.1 GCA_905234575.1 uncultured Oscillospiraceae bacterium | reverse complement strand
CGCTTTTTGATGGCGCCGAAATAGTGGTCGTCCAGCTCCTGGCCCTTGGGTGGACGCGCGCCGAGGAGCGTGCGACCGGTGAACACGAGGTCCTTGCGCTGCTCAAACGCCTTCGCGTCCACGAGGAAATACTCCTGCTCCGCCCCGGCGGTGGCGCTGACCTTCTGCACGGCGGTGTTCCCGAAAAGGCGCAGGATGCGGACGGCCTGCTTCGACAGAGCCTGCATGGAGCGCAGCAGGGGGGTCTTTTTGTCGAGGGCCGCGCCCGTAAAGGAGGCGAAAGCCGTCGGGATGCAGAGGACGCCGTCCTTGACAAAGGCGTAGCTCGTCGGGTCCCAGGCGGTGTAGCCCCGGGCTTCGAAGGTCGCCCGCAGGCCGCCGGAGGGAAAGCTCGATGCGTCCGGCTCGCCCTGCACGAGCTCCTTGCCGGAAAACTCCATGATCGCCCGGCCGTCCCCGGTGGCGTGGATGAAGCTGTCGTGCTTCTCCGCCGTCACGCCGGTCATGGGCTGGAACCAGTGGGTGTAGTGGGTCGCTCCCTTCTCGATCGCCCAGTCCTTCATGGCGTTCGCCACCACAGAGGCGATCTCGGGCGAGAGGCGCTTATCGTTGTGGATGGCCTTCACGACCTGCTTATAGGTCTCGTGGGGCAGGCGGCCCTGCATCACGGATTCCGAAAACACCATCGAGCCGAACAGTTCCGGGACCTTGCTCATACGCGGTCACTCCTTTTCCGGCGGCATACGCCGTGGATGATTTGCTGTCGATCAAATACTTATGAAAATACAGAGTAATTTTACAACATGGTTTTCAAACGTGTCAAGCGACGCACCCGACAAAAACAGCTCTCCTCCGCCGATGGTTTTCGGTGGATTTGTTGCCGGGGACGACGCTTCGCCTTCCCATTCTATGCAGCGCGGCGCCGCACTGCCACTGGGTCGAAAAAGAAGATCCGAACGATTGACTCCCGTTTCCATTTGCGTTACTATTGATTAAATAATTGGAAGAAGACGGAGGACCCATCATGAACGGACCCCAGCATCCCGAAGCCAAGCCCAAGCCGAACGCGGCGGCACTGCTGCCGATCCTGCTGTTTCTGGTCATCTATCTCGGAAGCGGCATCTTTTTCGAATACATCCACCACGTGGAGGGCCGGATGGGCTTTTACATCATCTCGGTGGTCGTGGCCTTCGGCATCGCCCTGATCGTCGCCTTCCTGCAGAACCGCAGCCTGGGCTTCGACGAAAAGATCCACCTCTGCGCCCAGGGCATCGGAGACGACAACATCACCATCATGCTGCTCATCTTCCTGCTGGCCGGAGCGTTCAGCGGCATTGCAAGCGCCGCGGGCGGCGCCGTCAGCACGGCGAATATGCTGCTGAACATCATCCCGGCGCGGTTTGCCGTTTCGGGACTGTTCATCATCGCCTGCCTCATCTCCATGGCCATGGGAACGAGCGTCGGCACCATCACCGTCCTCGCGCCGATCGCAGCCGCCGTGGCGGAAAACGGCGGTCTATCCCTGCCCCTGTGCGTCGGCACGGTGGTCGGCGGCGCGATGTTCGGGGACAACCTCTCTTTCATTTCCGACACGACGATCGCCGCCACCAAGACCCAGGGCGTCGCCATGAAGGACAAGTTCCGCACGAATATCAAGATCGCCCTTCCCGCGGCCATCGCAACGCTGGTGCTCCTCATCGTGCTGTCGCTGGGAAGTGATCCCGCGCCCGTGGGCCGGTTCGAGTTCCAGCCCCTGCTGGCGCTTCCGTACTTCGTGGTCCTGGCGCTGGCGCTGCTCGGCGTCAACGTGTTCGTCGTGCTTCTCGTCGGCATCCTGCTTTTCCTCGTTATGGGACTCGGCTTCGGCGGGCTCGGCTACGCAGGCGCCTTTGCCGCCATGGGCGACGGCACCTCCGGCATGTTCGAGACCATGATCGTCACCATCCTCGTCGCCTCCATCTCCGCTCTGATGAAGGCCCACGGCGGCTTTGAGGCGATTCTTCAGTTCATCCGGACCCACTTCAGCGGCAAGCGGGGCGGAATGTTCGGCATTGCGCTCCTGACCGCCGTCATGGACATCGCCACGGCGAACAACACCGTCGCCATCGTGATCGCCGCCCCCATTGCAAAGGACATCAGCGACGAATTCGGCGTTTCCGGAAAAACCACCGCCTCCCTGCTGGACACCTGCTCCTGCATCCTGCAGGGCGTCATCCCCTATGGCGCGCAGCTCCTCGTCGCAGCCGGGATCACCGGCATCAGCAGCTTTTCCATCGTGCCCTTCCTGTTTTATCCCTTCCTGCTGCTGATCTTCGTCGCCATCTCGATTCTCCGCGCCAAATGACCGAAACGAAAACTATCGAAAACAACGAGCTTCTCATGACCGAGGGGCCGATCCTGCAGAAGATCCTGCGCTACGCGCTGCCGATCTTCGTCGGCTACCTCTTTCAGCAGCTCTATAACACCGCAGACGCGCTGATCGTCGGGAACCTCATCGGCAGCACCGCGCTCGCGGCGGTGACGAGCACCGGGACGATCACCTATCTCGCCATCGGCTTTTTCCTCGGCTTCTCCGTGGGCGCGGGCATCGTCATCGCGCGGCACATCGGCGCGGGGGACGACGAGAGCACCGTCCGGGCCGTGCACACGGCGGTGGCGCTGGGCCTGTTCTTCAGTGTAGTGCTTACCGCGGCGGGGATCCTGCTCTCCCCCGCCATCCTTCGGCTCATGGGCACCCCCGACGACGTTTTCGGTGACGCCGCGCTGTACCTGAAGGTCTACTTCGCGGGCAGCACCGGCTTCGTCATGTACAACACCTTCGTCGGCATCCTGCAGGCCAGCGGCGATTCGAAGCATCCGCTATATTATCTCATCGTTAGCTCCGTCCTGAACGTGGTATTGGACCTTCTGTTCGTCGCGGGGCTCGGCATGGGCGTCGAGGGCGCCGCGCTCGCGACGGGGATCTCGCAGGTCACCGCGGCACTTTTGGTGCTGCATCGGCTCCGGCATCGTTCGGACGCGATCCGGGTCCGCTTCCGCCGGCTCCGGTTTGACCGGGGCAACCTCCGGGAGATCGTGCGCTACGGACTGCCCACCGCCATCCAGGACATCATGATCGATCTGTCGAACATGCTGATCCAGTCCTACATCAATTCTTTCTCCTCCGCTGCGATGGCCGGCATCGGCGCATACTCCAAGGTGGAGGGCTTCGCCTTTCTTCCGGTCACGGCGTTTTCCATGGCGATGTCCACCTTCATCTCCCAAAACCGCGGCGCAGGCAAGCACGACCGCATGCGGATCGGCGCGCGCTACGGCCTCATGTCCGCCGTGATCGTCATCGAGATCATCGGTGTCATCATCTTTGCCTTCGCGCCAACGCTTGTGACGGCGTTCAATCGGGACCCCGCCATTGTGTCCTACGGCGTGCTCCGCGGTCGGATCTGCGCGCTGTTTTTCTGTCTTCTGGGCTTCTCTCACGTAGCTTCCTCCGTCCTGCGCGGCGTGGGCAAGCCCGTCGCCCCCATGGTCGTCATGATGGTCTGCTGGTGCGCGGTGCGCGTTCTGGTGCTCTCCACCATCGGCCGGATGGTCCATGACATCCTTCTGGCCTGCTGGATCTATCCCATCACCTGGGCCATGAGCTCCATTGTCGATCTGCTCTATTTGCGACGCCTGCGCCGGACCGGCGTACTGTGAGCGGAATCTTCCAAAAACATCACGATTACGTTATACAGGAGGCGCGTATGAACCGCATTTTCATTGCCGGAGCCGGGACCATGGGCCTGGACATCGCCCTGGTATTTGCCGGGGCTGGTCTTTCCGTCACCGTACGGGACATCAGCGACGCCATCATCGAGAACGCGAAAGCCAAGCTCGACGGGACCCTGGCAAAGCTGAAGGACCGGAAAAAACTGAGTCCGACGGAGGCCGAGGCGATCCGAAGCCGCATCCGTTTCACTGTAGACATGGCTCCGGCGAAGGACGCCGATCTCGTGCTGGAGGCCGTGGTCGAGCGCTTCGAAATCAAGGAGGCCGTGTTCCGGGAGCTCGATGCCCTGTGCTCTCCCGCCTGCATTTTCTGCTCCAATACGAGCACCATCTCCATCACACGGATGGCCGCTTCGTGCGGAAGGCCCGACCGCTTCGTCGGCATGCACTTTTTCAATCCCGCCGGAACCATGAAGCTCGTCGAGGTCACTCGCTCCCTCACCACCTCGGACGAGACGTTCCGGGTTGTGTACGATCTCGCAAAGCGGATCGGAAAGGAGCCCGTCGAGGTCCAGGACAGTCCCGGCTTTATCGTGAACCGGCTGCTCATCCCCATGATGAACGAGGCGGCCTTCCTGCTCCAGGAGGGCGTGGCGTCCCCCGAGGATATCGACAAGGCCATGCAGCTCGGCGCCAACCACCCCATGGGTCCGCTGCACCTGGCGGATCTCGTCGGGATCGATGTGCTGCTCTTCGCCTGCGACGTCCTGTTCGAAGAGACGCACGACCCCAAGTTCCGCGCCTGCACGCTCCTGCGGAAGATGGCGCGCGCCGGAAAGCTCGGCCGCAAGACCGGCGAGGGGTTTTTTCGCTATCACTGACAGGCCGGAAAGAAGGAACGAAGTGACGTTTCTTCTGGACATATGCTTAACAATATGTTATAAAAATAGTAGGGTTTGCAAAAACCGATCATCCGAATCAGGAGGTTGAACATGAAAACACGCATCCTTTTCCGCAGAAGCGCCCGACTCCTGTCTGTCCTGCTGTGCGCGGTCATGCTGCTTTCTCTCTCCGCCTTTGCCAGCGGCGAGCCCAGCGGCAGCCCCGAGCCGAAGGCCGTCGGCTTTTCTCAGGTGGACAATACCCACTGGGCCGGCACCGGCGTGACCATCACCTCGGTGGAGATCGCCCCCGAATACGCAGACTATGTGGACGCCACCCAGTTCTGCAACGTGAGCAAAATCGTCTATGACGGCGGCGTGATCGACGTGGACAGCGCGAAATACGCGGCGATCCTCACCGTGGACGGCATCCAGGTCGACCTCTACAACGCCGCAGGCGTGAGCTACGAGGGCGACGTGGTGCTGACCCTCGTGGAGAAGGCCGCCTCCACGAACCAGGGCAACTCCAAGTTCGGCGACGACGCCGGCAGCAAGATCGGTCCCTTCACCTACATTGCGGCGGCCTATTTCGACGCGGACGGCTATCATCCCGCCAGCTCCGCCGCGGCCGCGCAGAACGGCGCGGAGATCACGGACGGCGCCGTGAAGGGCATGGTCTTCTCCTCCGACGGCGACTATATGTCCGGCGTGTATGTCGGGGGCGGTGAGGTTGCGATCTCCGACTCTGTCTTCAACGCCTTTGGACGGGGCGGCGACGACTTCTCCGGCCAGGGCGCGGCCGTCATCGCGGCTGGCGAGTCGAAGGTCAGCGTCGACAACTGCATGTTCACCACCCAGGGCGCGCTGCGCTCCGCCATCTGGGCCGGCGCCAGCTCCGAGATGAACGTCTCGAACTCCCTGATCCAGAGCTTCAACGACGAGGACCTCGTGCCCTACTCCCCCGACGACAACTTCGCAACGCCCATGATGCAGCAGGTGCCCTTCGCCCTCGGCCTCACCGGCAACATCCGCGCGACGCTCGACTGCGGCCAGGCGGACATCACCTTCACAGACTGCATCGTCGCCTCGAACGGCTGGGCGGTCCTCTCCACAGACTCCGGCAGCGGCACTCTCGTCGCCACGGATACCGTGGCTGTTCTCGGCGAGCTCTTTGACGCGGACGAGGCCGCGGCCGACATCGACGAGATCGCCCTCTGGAACGGCGATCCCGTGGGCATCCAGTATGGCCGCGCGGGCGAGATGTCCGGCTACATTGCCTATTGCGACGGCTTCACCGACTATGCCTACGGCGGACGCTGGTTCGCCCCCGATTACCTCGCCATCATCACCGGCGGCAAGTTCAACATCGCCGCCTCCGACAACGGCCGCTTCTATGGCTGGTCCGACCGCATCGGCTTCATGAGCCACCAGACCGGCGCCTCCGCCGAGCTGAACATCTCCGAAGCCGACTTCGACGTGACCGACACCTTCCTCATGATCAAATCCAAGGGGGGCAACGGCGAGACCATCACCCTGAACGATGTGACCGTGAACCTCACCGGATCCAACCCCTGGGGCGGGAACCTCCTGGAGGTCATCGACTCCGACGACCTGGGCGGCGGCCCCGGTGCGACCACCTTTACCGTGCCCTACGGCAGCTATGACGAGTACCTTGCCGCGCCCGGCAACGGCGCCGGCGGCGTCACCACGCTGAACGTCATCGGCTGCGAGCTGGCCGGCAACATCTTCAACAACGTCGGCAGCCAGACCGGCTCCCAGACGAAGTTCCGGAACGACAGCATCGCCGTGAATTTGGACGGCTCCGTCCTTACCGGTGCGGTCAGTTCCGCTTACGCCGCCCACTGCACGGAGGATGGCCGTATGCTCACCGGCACCATCACCGTGGACTCCTACGGACGCGAAGGCACCTATGATTACCTTGCCATCGGCCGCCTGCTGAACTTCCCGGCGCCCACCGTGAACAACCCCGTCTCCCTGGACCTCAAGAGCTCCGTCTGGAACGTCGGCGGGCTGAGCTATCTGAGCTCTCTGACGGTGGACGGCGCCAGCACCGTCAACGGCGACGTCTATCAGAACGGCGCAAAGATCACGCCGGCTCCCGGCACCTATGAGAACGTCATCGTCGTTCCCACCGGCGCGGACGTTGCGGCCCTGACGAACGGCACCGCGCAGAGCATCGCCGCGGCCACGGCCGGCGGCGTGGTCCCCGCGGATCGCTCCGAGCTCGTTCAGAACGTCGATATGGGCGGGATGGGCGCCTCCGGCGGCCCCTCCGGCGAAGCCTCGTAAAAGAATCAAAGCAGCCGGCGCTGCACGCCGGCCACAGCCAAATCGTAAAGGGCGGGCCCTTCGGGGTCCGCCCATATTATTCTTATTATTCCACGATCACGATGCGGCCCTGTCCATAGGGGTCGGCGTACTCCTCACCGCCGATGACGCCGCCCAGATGGTCGTTGATATAATCGATCATGAGCTGTGTGTCAAGGCCCGTGCTTTCCGTAATCACCGTAGCCCCGTCGAATACCGTGAAGCCGTCGCCGTTCTTGAGCAGCGACCAGTTCGGGCCGGCCAGCGTATAGGTCCCCTCCGGGTCCAGCGGTTCGCCGGCGATCAATACGTTTTTGACGCGGCGCTCGCCCTCGATGCCGGTCATGAGGTTGTTTTCGTCGGCCGTGCAGCCGCTGGGGATCGAGACGTCGATCTCATAGGTCAAGCCGGAGACCTGCTGGAAGGACGCATTTTCCCCCGGCAGGCTGCGGGCTCCCCATTCCAGCGCATCGAGGATCGTCTGTCCTGTCACCTCGAGAACGCAGAACTCATTTTCGTAAGGCCAGACCCGCATGATGTCCCCGTAGGTGATGTCGCCCTTGTTGAGATCGTCCCGGATCTCACCGCCGGAGATCATGGCGACATCCGCGCCGGTCTCGAACCGGATGACATCGGCGCAGAAGTCCCCGAGATTGGTCTCCGCCAACCGCACTACGCGGAGCGAAAAGCCCTCGCTGGTCTTTTCCACGGGATCATAGGTGATGAGCGTCACGTCGCTGTGCGCGACGACCTGCTCCGTAATGGCCTCGACCTGCGACAACGCGGCATCCACCGCGGCGGACATCCTGTTGTCAATATCCAGCAGCTCCGGCGCGGAGACGCTGTTTGGCCAGCTCCAGATCCCGGTCTCCAGGATCTCGCCCTCGGCGGAGATATGACTGTAGCCGATGCAGCTCAGCTTCGTTCCCACCGCGGAGCGCGTGACCTCTTTTCCGTCCTTGTCCTTCATGACGACCTGCTCCGTATCATGGCTGTGACCGTCCAGGAACACGTCGATGCCGCTCGTATGCTCGATGACGTCCGCATAGGTCCAGGGGGCGCAGCTGGCCTCCATCCCCATGTGCCCCATCACATAGACGAGCTCCGCGCCGTCGGCCCGTGCGGCGTCCACCGCCTCCTGCACGGCGGCATAGACCGCCTCGCCGGTCTCGTCCCGCATAAAGCCGTACACCGTCTCCCCCGCCTCGTTCCGGAAGGTGGACGGCGTGGCGCTGCTGACAGACTCCGGCGTCGTCACACCCACGAAGGCAATCTTCTTTCCGGCCGCCTCCAGGACGATATACGGCGCGAACACCGGCTCGCCGAGATACGTGAAGTTGCAGCTGATGTACGGGAATTCCGCCAGCTCCGCCAACTCCAGGAAGCGCTCCATGCCGTAGTCGAATTCGTGATTGCCGGGGATGGCGACATCGTAGCCCATCTCGTTCATGAGCCCCAGGACCGCCTCGCCCTTGGTGAGCACACCGATAGAATCTCCTTGGAGCGCGTCCCCGTCGTCCACGAGGATCGTCTCATAGCCCTGCGCCTCCAGCGTATCCCGGATCTGGGCAAGACCGGCATAGCCGAAGCCCTGATCGACTCCGCAGTGGACGTCGCTGGTGAACAGGACGTATATCTCGCCGGTCTTTTCCGGTCCCGCCTCCTCCGCGAAGGCGCATACGCTCAAAAGCAGAGCAAAGCAGCAGAAAAGGAGCAGGGATTTCTTGATCATTTTCATAAGATTACCTCAATTCGATCGGTTTCATGGGGTTCACGCAGACCGCGCGGGATCGGATCTGAAATCGGTTCGGTCATTCGTTCAGCATGAGTTTGGAGCGCCGCAGCGCGATCACGAGCAGCGGAACGAGAACGATGTGCAGGATGATTCCCGGAATCGCGTTCGTCAGCGCGCCGGCGATGAATGCGGAGAAGGTGAACTCCGTCCCCGCGAGCCCGGCGAACAGCCACCGGGCGGCGCCCCAAACGATCCGTCCGACGATCATGGCTGCGAGGAGCGCAACGTAGATATTGACGATTTTCTTCGGCAGGAGCTTATAAAGAAAGCCGCTTACGAAGCCGTACGCCGCGAGTTCCAGCGCCATGGCACAGGCGCCCGGAAACATGGCGGGCATACCAAACAGGACCGAGCGCAGAAGCGGCGACAAAAAGCCGACCAGCACGCCCCAGGGCCAGCCGCACAGAAACCCGCAAAGAAACACCGGGATGTGCATCGGACTGAGCGCTTTGCCGATCTGCGGGATCTGTCCGGTCAGAAACGGCAGTACCATGGCCAGCGCCAGGCACACGGCCGCGTAGGTGAGCTTCAGCGTCTTTTTTTCCGTCATGTCAGAGTTCCTCCAGCAATGCTTTGGCTTCGCGCAGACTGATACCCCGTTCCCGGGCGATCCGGGCCAGGTCCTCGTATTCGACCTTGCCGCGGGAAACGCCGTAGCCGGACGAGCGTTTGATCCGCACTGGACCGTAGGGCGTCTGCCGCGTCTCCACCTCCCGGGTCAGGATATAGCGCTCCATCGCCAGCTCACGGACCCCGATGGTCGTCGTATGCCGAAAGATCAGGCGAATCAGCTTCTCCCGGCTCTCCGGATCGCAAAGGACGCGGAGCAGCGTGCCGGGACGGTTCTTTTTCATGCCGATGGGAACGGTATAGACCTCCCGCGCGCCGGCCTCAAGAAGGCGCTCCGTGGCAAACCCGATCTCCTCCGCGGTCATATCGTCCACGTTGCAGGAGAGGACGGCGACCGTGTCGGTCTCGCCCCGGGTATGACCGAGGAAGGCACGGACACAGTTGGCCCGCGGAAAATCCTTTTTCCCCATGCCATAGCCGATGGCGCCGACCTCCATGTTCGGCATATCGCCAAACCGGGAGGCAAAATGCGTCAAAAGCGCCGCGCCGGTCGGCGTACACAGCTCGCCGTCGATGGAGCCGCCGTAGATCGGCACGCCCTTCAGGAGCTCCGCGGTCGCCGGCGCCGGGACCGGCAGGAGACCATGAGCACAGCGGACCACACCGCTCCCCACATGGACCGGCGAAACGACGACCTCCTCCGGCGCGAGACGGTCCATCAGCAGGCAGACCGCCGTAACGTCGGCGATGGCGTCCATGGTCCCCACCTCATGGAAGTGGATATCGGTGATCGGAACGCCGTGAACTCTGGCCTCCGCCTCCGCGATCCGCTCATACACGGACAAGGCGTTTTCCCGGACCCGGGCCGACAGGGGCAGATGGGAAAAAATGTGCCGGATGCCCACCATGGTCGCGTGGTCGTGATGGTGCTCCGCCGCAGGCTCGTGCGTGTGCTCATGCGCCTCCTCCCCGCGCACGAGGACCGTTGTCCGGGTCCCCGCGACGCCGCATTTGACGGAGCGTTCCCGCGCATAAGAAACGCCGGGAATCGAGAGTGCGTTGAGTTCCGCAATGAATGCATCCGGATCGGGCAGAAGCTCCAGCAGCGCCGCCGTGAGCATATCGCCCGCCGCGCCCATACCGCATTCAAGATACAGTGTTTTCAATGCTCCAGCCTCCCCGATGATTCACCGGATTCAAAAAGCGGCTCCGTCAAAGCGGAGCCGCCTTGTCATAATGATCAAATCTTTTTCTTCGTAAGAGCCGCTTTCACGACGCCCTTCGGATCCTTGACGAGCAGGATGACGAGCCAGATGACGAGCGCGAAGGCGATCACGGACAGTCCGAGATAGAGGTCGTTCAGCATATCCTCCGCAGCAGGAGTAAAGAACTCCGCGTGCAGCTCGGCATACTCAAAGATCGCGTCGACCATCCACATTGCGGAGGCGCCCCAGAACATCCAACACAGCGCGCCGACCTTCAGCTCGCGGGCGGATTCGCTCTTATACCAGATCACCGTGCAGATGACAGCGGCAAAGATCGTAGTAAGAAGAGTCATGGAACCCCCTCCTTACTTCGCTTTCAGACGCGGAGTCTCCGGACGCTTCTCGATGACCTTCGCCACGCCAAGCATGCCGACCCAGATCAGGGTGATGAGCAGAGCCATGCCGACGCCGGCCGTGCCCATCTCGTGAAGCATCTCCGCAGCGTCCTCGGGATTGCCCGCCGCCGTGAGGAACGGGAACCAGGGCTCGACCTCGCCGTGCCATACATGCTCATACGCCAGCAGAGCGGCGCCGCCCCACAGGAGATTGGTCAGCCACTTCAGCTTGCGGGAAAAAGGAAGCTTCTCGGGAGTCTCGAGCTTCTCGCCGGACTTTACCGTCAGAACCTGGTTTTCTTTCTTCTCGATGATCTTCGTAACGATGGTCGCAACGACGGCCTCACCGCCGGGTACCAGAAAACATGCCATAATTCAAAAGCCTCCTTCGAGTTTCTGACATTTCCTTAACATTATAATGTGGGAGCAGGATTTCGTCAAGTCTTTTCTAAATAACGAAGTCCCGCGAAAGGCGGATAAACCCCGCTTGGTCTTCCAGCGGCTTCATGCCTTCGGCAGCTCTTCCTCCACGCGGCGAAGGTTTGCCACGAGGGCATAGCCCCAGACAAAGAGCTGGAACGCCGCCGCCGCGAAGCACAGGCTCTCCGCCAGAGCGTGCTCGTCCACCGCGGACATGACGCACAGAAAGCCGCCGAAGAAGCAGAAGAACACCGCCAGCGGCGGATTCGGTTCCCCGAAGAAGTAGCCCGCCACATAGTAGTACGCGAGCAGCGCGGCGCAGATCGCGAGGATCTCCACAGCAAATCGCCAGGTGACCGGGTCGCTGGAGATCGCCTTATACTCCGCGACGAGCCACATAGCTGCAAAGAGGATGAGCAGGACGACGCAGACACGACGCGCCGAAGCCTTCTCCGGTTTTGTGAGCGAAGAAGCCAGAAGGATGGAACCGACGCCCGCCGCCAACGCCGTCACGCCGGTGATTCGGCGGATCAGGATCTCCGCCTCCGGCCAGGAGCCGACCAGCGTCAGCGCACCCGCCGCGAGAAACAGCACGCCCGGAAAGACGCAGAGGGCCGTGTACAGGAAGGTCTTGCCCGCCAAGGCGTTCTCCGGTTCCGATGCCGCCTTTGTCTTTCGAACGGCATAGGCCGCCGCGCCGATGGCCGCCGCAACCAGAACGATGAGAGCGGCGACGACGAAGCTGATGCTCCGTCCGCTCTCGGCAAGCCCCGTTTCCGGGTCGAGGATCGTGATATTCTGCACCCAGCGGAGCAGAAAGCCGAGCGCGCTGGTCACTGCGACGGCGCCCGTCAGTTTATAGGCTTCATTCTGCATAATGATCTCCGTTCCGAAATACACTCGTCTGTACCCGATTTTAAACCCAACGCCGATGCTCGTCAAGACAGGAGTGGAAAAATGAGACGATCCGCCTCCCGTGTTATTCGTTCCCTTACCCTGTGGAGCGCCGTCTTTGCCGCGCTGGTGCTCCTGTTCCGCTATGCCGCGCCAACGCCCGCGGAGGCCCTGATCGATGAGCGCACGACGCTGTACATCCAGACGGACGGCGGCATCGTCGAGACGACCGCGGCAGACTACCTGCCGTACGTCGTGGCGGCGGAGATACCGGTATCCTACGGTCCCGAGGCGCTCAAGGCCCAGGCGGTCGCCGCGCGAACGTATATCCTCGCGTCGGACAGGCACTCCGGCGCGAACGTCTGCACGGACAGCGCCTGCTGTCTCGCCTATCTATCCGAGGCCGAGCTGCGCGATCGATGGGGCAGCGATTATGACGCCGATCTCGCCGCGGTCCGTGCAGCCGTGACCGCCACGGACGGACAGGTCCTCACCTACGGAGGCGAGCTCATCCTGGCCGCCTTCCACGCAAGCTCCGATGGACAGACGGAGGACAGCGCCGCCGTCTGGGCTCCGCTGCCGTATCTTGTGGCGGTGGAGACTCCCGAGACGGCGGAAACGGTGCCGGGACTTGCGTCCGAGGCGGTCTTTTCCCCGGAGGAGCTGGCGGAGCGGCTGGGACTTTCCGCGGATACGCCGCCGGAAGCCTGGCTGGAGGGCTCCGAGCTCGACGACGCCGGACGCGTCCGGTATCTGCGCGTGGGCGGACAGAGCCTCTCCGGCGGGTTCGTGCGCCGGGCGCTCGGCCTGCGGAGCACGGATTTCACCGTGAGATACGCGGACGGCGCGTTTATCTTCACCGTCCGGGGCTACGGACACGGCGTCGGCATGAGCCAGGAGGGCGCAAGACTGCTCGCAGCGGACGGCTGGAGTTACGAGGAGATCCTCGCCCACTACTACCCGGGGACGGAGCTGACGCTCTTACCTCCTCAGGTCCACTGACCTTCGCCGCCGACAGGCCGCCATACGCCGTCCTCGCCGCGCTCCGGCAGGGTCAGGGAATCGCTCGTATAGAACACCTCGAACTGGCTCGTGACCAGAAGATTTCCGGCCTCGTCGAACACCTCGCCAGTGCACAGGGCCGTGCGCCGTCCGTTTTTGATGAGACGGGACTTCGCCGTGAGACGGCCGCCCGTGCCGGGCCGAAGGTAGTGGATCGTCGCGGACTGGGTGAGCATGCTGCGGCCGGTGGTGGCCGTGGCCATTCCCGTCACGCAGTCGCACAGGGCGAAAAGCAGGCTGCCGTGGGCGACACCCTGGGGGTTCAGGCTCTCCCGGGTCATATCGAGCTCACACTCGCAGTACCCCTCCTCCACCACGGTGAAGCGGATACCGTTGTGCCGGTTGAACCCCGGCGCTTCGTTCATAAAGCTCTTGAAAACGTCCATATCCAGCATGGCCGACGGTCCTCCAAAACGAACGAGGCAGCGGATCCTGCCTCGTTTTTTCGTATTATAGCATTCAGACGACTGCCTCGTCAACCTTTTCCACGGTAAGAAGGTCCTCCCGCATCGCCAGCCGAACGCGGTCCCCTTCCGCCAGCTCTCCCCGCAGGAACAGGTCCGCAAGACGGTCCTCCACCAGCGTACGGATCCGCCGCCGCAGGGGACGCGCGCCGTATTTCGGATCATACCCCTCCGCCGCGAGACGCGTCACCGCCTCCGGCGCTGCGGCGAGCTCCACGCCCCTTGCCCGCAGCCTTGCGGCTACCGCCTCCAAAAGCCCCTCGGCGATCCTCTCAAGCTCTTCCGGTTCCAGAGGACGAAAGACGATGATCTCATCCACCCGGTTCAGAAGCTCCGGACGAAAAACGCGCGCCGCCTCGTCCAGCGTCCGGGTCCGGAGGGCTTCATAGCGGTCCTCCCTGCCTCCGCTAAAACCGATGGATCGGGTCACGCCCGCCAGCGCGCCGCCGGCGTTCGAGGTCATGACGATCACGGTGTTCCGAAAGTCCGTCCGGCGGGAATTGGCGTCGGTAAGCACGCCGTCGTCCAGGATCTGAAGCAGGAGGTTGAGTACATCCGCATGGGCCTTTTCGACCTCGTCGAGCAGAACGACACTCCAGGGACGGCGGCGGACCCGATCCGTCAGGAAGCCGCCCTCCTCATGCCCGACGTAGCCCGGCGGCGCGCCGATGAGCCGCGAGACCGAATGCGGCTCCATATACTCCGACATATCCACCCGGATGAGCGCGTTCTCATCGCCGTAGACCGCCTCCGCGAGCGCGCGGCAGAGCTCGGTCTTTCCCACGCCCGTCGGCCCGAGAAACAGAAAGCTTCCCACGGGTCGTCCGGGATCGCTGAGTCCCAGACGGCCGAGACGGATCGCCCGGCACACGGCGGACACGGCCGCGTCCTGTCCGATCACCCGTCGATGCAGGATCTCCTCCAGCCGCGCAAGTCGCTCCCGTTCGCTGCGGGTCAGCGTTTCCACAGGGATCCCCGTCCAGCTAGACACCACCGCGGCCACGTCCTCCGTCCGAACGCGAAGATTCGACAGCGCCTCTCCCTCCTCCGCCGCGTCCATCCGCGCAAGGCTCGCCGCCTCGTCCAATAGGTCGATGGCCTTATCTGGCCAGAACCGCTCCGGCAGATAGCGCCCGGACAGCTCCACCGCCGCACGTACAGCCTCGTCCGTGATGACAAGACGGTGATGTCCCTCGTATCGTCCCCGCAGACCGGTCAGGATCCGGACAGCCTCGTCCTTATCCGGTTCCTCCACCAGGACGGGCTGGAACCGGCGTTCGAGCGCGGCGTCCTTTTCAATGTGACGCCGATACTCCTCCTGCGTCGTCGCGCCGAGAAGTTGGATGAGGCCGCGGCCAAGGGCCGGTTTCAGGATGTTCGCCGCGTCGATGGCCCCCTCCGCCGCGCCCGCGCCCATGATGGTGTGGATCTCATCCACGAACAGGATGACGTCCTCCGCCCGCTGCAGCTCCCGAAGCACGGTCTTGAGGCGCTCCTCGAAGTCGCCGCGGTATTTTGTTCCCGCCAGCATTGCGGGGATGTCCAGCGCCACCAGCCGCTTTCCGGCAAGCTCCAGCGGCACCGAGCCGGACGCCATTCGCTGGGCAAGCGCCTCGGCCACGGCCGTCTTTCCCACGCCTGGTTCCCCGATGAGAACGGGGTTGTTCTTCGTCCGGCGGGACAGGATGCGAAGGACCCTTCGCAGCTCCCGATCCCGTCCGATCACGGGATCGAGCTCGCCCCGCAGCGCCAGCATCGTCAGATCCCGGCTGTACTGATCCAGCGTTTTCGTCTCACTGCGCCGCGGCGCCGGCTTCGCGGACGGCTCCGATACGGCGGGCTTACCCGCGCCGCCGAACAGGTCCAGAATATCCGTGATGAGCCGGTCCGGGTCCCGACCCGCCTCCTTCAGCACCCGAACGCCCGCGCAGTCCGGCTGACGCAGGATCCCGAGAAGAAGATGCTCCGTGCCCACAAACCCGTGGCCCAACTTTTCCGCGTCGGCGACCGCGAGCTCTACGCTGCGTCTGGCCATGTCGCTGAGGCCGTGGGCCGGAGGCCCGGAAGCGCCGCGCCCCACGGCCGTGATCGTCAGCTCCCGCAGCACGTCCTCCGAGAGTCCGGCCCGGACCAAGACCCGCGCAGCGAGGCCATCGCTCTCTCCCATAAGGCCGAGCAGCAGATGTTCCGTGCCGACATAGCTGTGCCCAAGCTCCGCCGCGGCGCCCCACGCTTTTTCGATGGCGAGCTCTGCCCGCCGGGTAAATCGTTCCTTGCTCTTCATTCGATCCCTCCGAGTGGATTATAGCCCGATGCCCGATAAGAAAAGAACAAGAACCTGTTGCTTTTTCAAAAAATTGTGTTAATATGTTTTTGTCAATAAACCATATAGGAGGTACAACCATGGCTTACCGTATCACCGACGCCTGCATTTCCTGCGGTTCCTGCGCAGATCAGTGCCCGGCCGAGGCCATTTCTCAGGGCGATACCCAGTACGTAATCGATCCCGACGTCTGCCTGTCCTGCGGCGCCTGCGCCGAGCAGTGCCCCATGAGCGCCATCGTCGAGGAGTGATCCCGAACCAACCGAACGGGGTGGTATGCGGCCGCATACCACCCTTTTCATAAGGAGACACTATGAAACAACTCTGGCCCGGCGGTCCCCTGTACGGGGACGACCCGGCATTCAAGATCACCACGGATTCCGTATTGCTCGCGAGCTTCGCCGCCGGCAACATCTTTTCCCGCTGCGCGGACATCGGCTGCGGCGGCGGGCTGCTGTCGGTGCTGCTGCATCACGGCTGCCCCGATGCGAGCTTTACCGCCGTGGACATCCGCGAGGACGCGGCGGAGGTCTGCCGCCAGAACTTCGAGGCAAACCGCATCCGCGGTCACGTCCTCTGCACCGACGCGCGCTCCCATCGGGATATGGGTCCCGGCGGCGTGTACGATCTCGTCGTGTGCAATCCGCCGTACTACTACAACGGTCCGAAATCCCCGGATCCGTCCAGAGCGGCCGCCCGGGGCGGCGCGCTCTCCCCGGCGCAGTTTTCCGGCGCCGCTTCGTACCTGCTCGCCAAAGGCGGGGAGTTCTGTCTCGTGCACAAGCCGGAATTTTTGACCGACATCTTCGCGGCGATGCGCCTGGCGGACATCGAGCCGAAGCGCCTGCGAATGGTTTGCCACGAGGCGGACAGCGCCCCGTCCCTGGTCCTCATCTCCGGACGCCGCGGCGGAAAGCCCGGCCTCTCCGCCCTGCCGAGCCTCATCCTCCGCCAGCCGGACGGCTCCCCCACCGACGAGATCCGCGCCATCTATCACCTCCGCTGAATCAAACAGCACCGCCCAGATCGGACGGTGCTGTTTTCGTTTATCTGTTTTTAGTCTTGCTCCGCTTCCGGTCCTTCCTCGTCCTCCTCGTCTTCCTCGTCCTCCAGGCTCTCCCGCTGACGGTAGGCCGCACGGGACACGAACACGCTCAGCTCATACAGCGCGAGCATCGGCACGGCGGTCATGAGCTGGCTGAGCACATCCGGCGGGGTGATGAGCGCCGCGATAATGAAAATTATGAGGACGGCGAACTTCCGCCCCTTTGCGAGCCATTCCGGACGCAGAAGCCCCAGGCGCGACAGAAGGAAGCTCAGCACCGGCATTTCGAACACCACGCCGAAGGCCAGGAGCATCCCCAGCACGAAGCTCATGTAGCTGTTGAAGGAGATGTTCGCCGCGATGTCCAGCGAGCCGTTGAAGTTATACAGAAACTGCAGTGTCAGCGGCAGGATGAGGACATAGCAGAAAACGACGCCCAAAAGAAAGAACACGAACCCCGCCACGATGGCCGAACGCGCGGACCGCGCCTCACGATCCGTGAGGCCGGGCTGGATGAATGCCCAGAACTGCCAAAGAAGCACCGGCGACGACGCCACGAGCCCCAGGATCAGCGCCAGCTTCATGTAGCTCGTCAAAAGCTCCGACGGGGAAAGATACACAAAGTCGAACCCGGTGCTGAGGGAAAGCGCCGCGTCAACGAACCGCTGTATGAAAACGAAGCACAGGACCGACGCCGCGACGAACACGACGGCACACAGAACGATCCTCCGACGAAGCTCGTTCAGATGTCCCGCGACGGTCATGGACTTGACGTCTTGTTTTTTGGGGGAAGAGCTCAACGCTCGGGGTCGTAAGGCTTCTTCTCGCTCTCGGCGGGCGTCTCCGCCTCCGCCTTCGGGATGGATGCCGCGACATCCTCCTCGTCATCCTCCGTGAGCCCCTTTTTGAAGCTGCCGATGGTCTTGCCCATGGACTTTCCGAGCTTCGGAAGCGCCTTCGGCCCAAAGATGATGAGAACGATCACCAAAACGACGAGAAGTTCCCAAATTCCCATTTTCATGTCAGTTTTCCTCCGATTGTTCTAAGGTTTGCGGCGCATCCGCCGGTTCAGACGGCGTCTGCGCGATGGGCTTGTTCACGGCGGCGTTCAGGTCGTTTTCCGCCGCCTGCATGTCCGCCTCAAGCGTCTTTTTCTCCTCTTCCACGGACTTTTCAAAGCTCTCTCCCATGGAGCGCAGGTCCTTGCCGATGTCCTCCACATCCTTGCGGACATCCGAGAGCTCCTCGATGTCCTCGAGCTCCTTCGCGGCATCGCGGATGTATTTCTTCACACCGCGGACAGCCTTGCCGAGAGCCCGCCCCGCCTGGGGAAGCCGCTCGGGGCCCAGTACGACGAGGGCGATGATGAGGATGATGACGAGCTCGCCCCAACCGATCCTTGCTCCCATGCCGTCATTCCTCCGGGATCGACGCTTCCGAAACGGCGTCCGGCGTAGGAGTCGGCTCCGGAACGCTTGCGGAGGTCGCGGCGTCGGCGTTGAGGTCCTGCAGGACGCGAACGGTCGGAGGCGCGGAGACGGGCTCCTCCTCGGGGATCGACGCCTCGGATACGGCGTCCGGCGTCGGGGTCGGCGCAGGTTCTTCCTCCGCGACCGTCGCCTCGGAGACGACGTCCGGCTCTGCAGAGGCCGCTGTTCCGACCGTTTCACCGGAAGCCGGCTCCTCCGCGGGAACGGACGCAGCCGTCGAAGCGTCGGGCGCAGCAGGCGCCTCGACCGTCGTGGATCCCGTCGCGGGATCGAAGCTCATACAGGCGTTGATAGCGCTGAGGGTCGCTGTAGATGTGACCGTGGCGCCGGAAATGGCGTCAAGGCCGTCGCCGTAGGACTGGGGACCGGAGCGCCCCACAAACTGCGCGGCATACCATGGCGCGAGCACGCCGTCGCCCCGGCCGGGGGTCTCCATGAAGTTCTCGTCACCGATGACAAGCCCCGTGACGACGCCGCTCTCATCAAAGGCCATGACCACAGCGATGGGTCCTTCGCCGAAGCCCGTGGCCTGAACGATATAGCCGCTGTCCGTCCGCCACCAGCCGTCGATGCCGGAGGCCGCGCCCATCCAGACGGGGTCCGCCGCACCGAGAGCGGAAAGCGTCTCATTCGAGAGCAGGCGTTCCTCCGTCGAGCCGGGATCCTGCGGAAGAAGGGCGGTCATGTACGCCAGGGCCTTGTTCACGCCCGAGACCACGGCGCCGGAGCTGACGGACGCGCCGGTGACGCTGTCGATGTTCTGCTTGAGCACAAGAAGTCCGCTCGCGCCGCGGAACTGGTCCGTGAACGCGGGCTCGCGGGTCTTGGCGCCGAGGCCGCTGGTCTCGGAGAAATCCGGACCTCCCACGGAGATGGCCGTGACAGCGCCGGAAAGGTCCATGCCGACCGTGACCTCGATCTCGCCGCCGAAGCCGACGACCGTGACCTGGCTGACATAGCCGACGGTGTTCCCTTCCGCATCCCGGGCGATGAAGCAGCCGTCCACCGGCGCGCCATCCTCCAGCGGAAGCTCCGCGATCTCCGCGGCTTCGGGCATGACGGAGGACCGCGCGGCCTGCTGGGCCTGCAGCGCGGCAGCCTCGATGGTGTCCTTTGTGACGGCGTACACGCCGGCGATGGCGAAGCTCATGACGATCGCCACCAGCATCAGCATCACATACGGGGGAAGGTTCCATTTTCGCTCTCTCATACTCACACCCCTGTTCCTCTTTCTATCATAGCACGGAGCAGACGGAACAGGCAAGTTAAAATACCATAAATATGGATTGCAAAATAACAATTTCTTAATTATAATGGGCGTATGAACAAACGATACGACGAACTGTTTCGGGAAATCGGAGGCATTCTGCGGGAGGATTGGGCCGGAAAGGACGTCCTCGGCGATCGCCTGGATCTGCGGTATTACAACACCTCCGTCGGACAGGCGTGGCATGATCATCGACTGGACGACCTCACCTTCCTGCGATACATGAACGAGATGCTTGCCGCGACCGGCGACCGGCATCTGCGTCTTGCCATGCGTCCGACAGCGGAGTATACGCCCTGGTGCTGCGGCTTCTTTGCCAGACGCTACGAGGATTCTCTCTATGTCACCGCCCTGCGGGGAGAGACACGGCTCCGCGTAGGCGACCGCATCCCGGCCATCAACGGCGGCTCCCCCGCCGAGCACCGCGCCCGCATCCAAAAGAACTTCTTTTATGCGGAAACGTCCGAGCGCGAGGACTGGAACGGACTTCTCAAAATGGCGGAACATATCGACGTAGAGCATTTGGACGGATCATGCGAACGACTTTCGCTCGCGCGGCATCCGCTGACTACGCCCGCGTTTCGTCCGCGCGTCACGGAGCGGAAGAACGGCGTGATCGTCGACCTGCGGAACGTGCCGGACCTCTCCGACGCGGAGCTGCTCGATCTCCTGCCGCCGGTATGCCGGGAGGATACGCCCCTCTCTGCCCTGCTGGACACGGAATTTTTCGTAAACTATACCCGCCGGAACTGCCTGATAAAGGCCGCAGCCCTGGCGGACGCCGAGAATGCGGAAGACTATATCGCCGAGCTGCGGGATAAGGCCGGGCGCGGCTTTCTGCCTGAGTCGGACGACGACGATACGGTGATCAAGGGACAAGCATCCGGGCAGGTGATCGTCCTGACCGACACCTGGACCCGGGACGGCGCGGAGATCCTGGCTCTGGCCGCGAAACGGTCCGGAGCGCTGCTTATGGGACGCGCGACCCTCGGCACGTCGGAGTTCGGCGGCGACGTATCCCTTGCATTGGACGATCGATACATCCTCACCTGGCCGACGCTCATCACCCGGGCGGCGCAGGAGGGAAAACGCATTCCCGGACAGGGCATTCAGCCGGAGGTATGCATCCCCTGGATGCCGGAGGAATGCCGCCGCGACCTTCTCCTGGAGGCTGCCGAAACCATGTTGGAACAAGAATAAGCATACATAACGACAAGGAAGGAGAACGCATGGAAAACCGAAAGAAAAAGCTCTCCCGGCGCGAGTTTCTGAAGGGGGCCTCCGCCACTGCCGTCGGCGCGGCCGCCGTTGGATTCTTCGGGACCGGCGTATTTGCCTCGGGCGAGGCGGACGCCGTGACCGCCGCTACCGAGGAGGAGCAGACCACCGAACGCCGCAGCGCGGGCGGCGCTTCCCGCGGCGGGTCCGGCGAGATCACGCCGGGCGAGGTCACGACCGGCGAGCGCGTTTGGGGCTATTCCGGTCCCGGCGACTGGCTGGGCAAGGCCCCCGAGATCGACCTCGCCTCCGTTTCCCGCGTCATCGACTGCGACGTGGCGGTCATCGGCCTCGGCCACGCGGGCGTGCAGGCCGTGCTTGCCGCGGCGGAAAAGGGCGCGAAGGTCATCGGCGTGGAGAAGCATCCGAAGGATACGCACACCTGGTTCGGCGAGGACTTCGGCTGCTGGAACTCCAAGGTGCAGGTGGAGCAGGCGGGCTTCGGCCCCTACAATCTCGGCGAGGTGGTGGATGAGTTCGTCACCCGCGGCGGCGGGCGCGCAAACCCCGAGATCGTGCGGCTGTACGTCCACAACTCCGGACCGACCATGGACCACATGCTTGAGGTCGCCAAGGAGATGGGCGTCGATCCGAGGGTCTACACCTACGACAACACGAAGGACGGCTGGCTCATCATCCAGGCCAACTTCGACTACGACAAATGGGCCTCCGGCGCGGACATCTACGACTGTCTCCGCAAGGATTATCCCATTTGGCCCGGCACCAAGACCTGGGCGGCCTCCTGCCAGTTCATGGGCGAATACAACGATCACCCCGTCGGCGGCGTCGCGGCAAACTCCAAGCTGCCCCTCGTGAACCAGGCCTGTCTCGACAAGGCCGTCCGGGATTACGGCACGGAGCTTCTGTATGGCACCTCCGGCGTGGTCCTCGTGCAGGACGCGGACAAGGCCGTCACCGGCGTCATCGTCCAGGACGACGCCACCGGCGAGTACATCCTCCTCAACACCGCCAAGGGCGTCGTCATGGCGGGCGGCGATTACGCGGGTAACAAGGAAATGAGCTGGGCGCTCCTGAACGAATACATGGAGCGCAACGAGCGCTCGGGCGGCAGCGTCGACCGCTTCTACTCCTCCGGCCGTGACGGCTCCTCCGTCAAGATGATGTGCTGGGCCGGCGCCTTCGTCGAGCCCGCGCCGCGCGGCACCATGGTCCTCGGCGGCGGCCCCGGCGGCGGCCCCTGGGGCGCGAACTCCATGCTCTGGCTGAACGCCGAAGGCAAACGCTACACGAACGAGGGCAACATCACCGCCGCCCAGACCGCCTCCGCCCGGCAGAAGCGCGGCGTCGCCTGCCTCATCACCGACAAGAAGTGGTTCAAGGGCGTCTGCGCCTCCGGTCTCGAGCACCAGGGCCCCAACGGCGGTCGTCCCCAGTTCTACCAGGACATCATCGACGGCATGAACGCCCTTACCCCCGGCAATCGGGCGAACATCATCGGCTGCACCATCGCCGAGCGTATGGGCGGCACCGTGCTGTGCGCGAGCTCCATCGAGGAGATCGCCCGCATGATCGGCTATTCGGAGGACGTGATCCCGAACGTCGTGGAGTCCGTGAAGCGTTATAACGAGATGTGCTATCAGGGCCGGGACGACGACTTCGGCAAGCGCGCCGAGGCGCTCATCCCCGTGGACGAGCCTCCGTTCTATGCCTGCACCGGCAGCGTGGGCAACGGCGGCGCGAGCGTCACCATGGTCACCATGAGCGGCGTCATGACGGACAACCGCCTGAACGTCGTCGACCTGAACGGCAACGCCATCAAGGGACTATACACCTGCGGCAACTCCCTCGGCGGACGCTATGGCACGGGCTACTGCACCCCCTGCGCCGGGTCCTCCATCGGCATGGCAGGCACGCACGGCCGCCTGGCCGGGCAGTTCGTCGTGGACGACAACTGAAAACTCAAGCAACACCGACAAAAAGCGGACGGCCTTACGGTCGTCCGTTTTTTATGCTTTGGCGCGAGCGATTCGCGGGGCGTC
>CAJOIG010000002.1 GCA_905234575.1 uncultured Oscillospiraceae bacterium | reverse complement strand
TTCGATCAGGGGGCTCTCCTTCGGGGCTGCCTCGATGTTCTCCGCCGCGATCTCGATGGCCTCGATCATGGACAGGGCGTCCTGCTCGTCCATGCAGGCCGTCAGGCCGAGCAGCAGGCCCAGCGCCAAAAGCAGCGCGGCAAATCTGCGCAGTCGCTTCACCGTCCCCGCCTCCTTTGATACTTTCCTATCACACTTTTTCTATCATACTCCAAATCCGACGCTTTATCAATGGATTTCCGCAGGGAAGTGTGCTACAATGTGAAAAAAGGTTTTTTGGAGGATGACATGCCCGAACGACACAGCATCTGCCTTTTGAACGACTCCTTCCCGCCCGCCATCGACGGCGTGGCGAACGTGGTGGTGAACTACGGCCGCCACATCGAGGAGCGCCTCGGTCACGCCGTGGTCGTCACGCCCGCCCATCCCGACGCCGACGACGAGGCGATGGGCTTTCCCTTCCCGGTCCTTCGCTATCCCAGCGTGGACACCCGCAAGCTCGTGGGGTATGTGACGGGCTTCCCCTTCTCGCCGGAGCTGGCCTCCCGCCTGCAGAGCGAGAGGATCGAGCTTCTGCACACCCACTGCCCCATGGTCTCGGCCCTGCTGGCCCGGGAGTTCCGGGACGTTCTTGACGTGCCCGTGGTCTTCACCTATCACACCAAGTTCGACATCGACATCGCGAAGGCCGTGAAGGGGAAGCTCCTCCAGGCGACCGCCATCCGGGCCCTGGTGCAGAACATCAGCGCCTGCGACGAGGTCTGGGTCGTCAGCCGCGGGGCGGGGGAGAACCTGCGCTCCCTGGGCTACGAGGGGGAGTACCGCGTCATGGAAAACGGCGTGGACGTGCCGCGCGAGCGGGTGCCGGACGTGGTGACGGAGCGCGCCGTGAGCGGGTACGATCTGCCCGCCGGGGTCCCGGTGTTCCTGTTCGTGGGCCGGCTCATGTGGTACAAGGGCCTCCGGCTCATCCTGGACGCCCTGGCGGCGCTCCGGGCGAAGGGATCCGTCTTCCGCATGGTCTTCGTGGGCGACGGCGCGGACGGCGAGGAGATCCGGGCATGCGCCGCGGAGCTCGGCCTTTCGGACGTCTGCTTCTTCACCGGCGCCCTGCGGGACCGGGACGCCATCCGCGGCTGGTATGCCCGGGCGGACCTGTTCCTCTTCCCCTCCACCTTCGACACGAACGGCCTCGTGGTGCGGGAGGCGGCGGCCAGCGGCCTCGCCGCGGTCCTCATCGCGGGAAGCTGCGCCGCGGAGGGCGTCACGGACGGGAAAAACGGCTTCCTCATCGACGAAAATGCGCCCGCCCTGGCCGCGAAGCTCGAGACCCTCTGCCGGGACCGGAGCGTCATGTGCGCCGTGGGCGAGGGCGCGGCCCGGGACCTGTATCTCTCCTGGGAGGACGCCGTTGCCCGGGCCTACGACCGCTACGAGGTCGTCATCGACCGCTGGCGCGCCGGGGGCTTCCGCCGGAAAAAGCGCCCGGGGGACGAGGTGTTCCGGGCGCAGGGCGAGCTGATGACCGTCCTCGGCAAGGTGGAGGAGCGGGGCGAGGAGCTGGAGCAGCGGCTGGACGAGCTGCTCTCCCACGGGCCGCTGTACCGCACGCACGAGAGATGGTGGATGCCGTGAACGCCGCCTTCATCGGAAACGCCCGGGCCGTTTTTGCCGCGCTCTACGGAGAAAAGCGTGGCGCGGCGGTCTGCGACGCCGTGATCCCGGGCATCCTGCGGGACTTCCGGAGGATGCTCCAAGCCGCCGCCCCGGGGGAGACCGTCCGGGAGACCTACCGCCTGGACGACCGCCGCGGCGAGCTGCGGGCCGAGGGCCGGCGGGACGGGGACGGGCTTTTTCTCACCGCCCTGTCCCTGGACGGGACCGCTGTGGACCTGGGCGGACCGGCGCTCCGGCTGTAGATTCTTCGCGGCCCCTTGGCAGCGCCGCGGGACCGTGCTATAATACATACAGAAATTTATCTATCCGGGAGGTCATCCTATGGACTTTTCCGCCGCCAACACCACCTTGTGGAACGTCGTCATCCAGCTCGGCATGATCGCGGGCTCGATCCTGGTCGCGAATTTCCTGCGGCAGAGGATCGCCTTCATCCGGGGCAGCCTCATGCCCACGGCGGTCATCGCGGGCTTTCTCCTGCTCATCCTGAAGCACCTCGGCGTGCTGCCGGTGGACAACGCGTTCCTCGAGATCCTTGTCTATCACTGCATCGCCCTCGGCTTCATCGCCATGAGCCTGCGCGTCTCCAAAAAGGAGAAAACCGGCAAGGGCGACCTGACGGGCCTCAAGTCCGGGGCGGTCATCGTCAGCACCTATCTCGTCCAGGCGGTCACGGGCCTCGGCATCACGCTGCTCCTGGCCTACACCGTCAAGCCCGACCTCTTCAAGGCCGCGGGAATCCTGCTGCCCATGGGCTACGGCCAGGGCCCCGGCCAGGCGAACAACGTCGGCATGACCTACGAGGCGCTGGGCTTTGCCGGCGGACGGAGCTTCGGCCTCGCCGTCGCGGCGGCGGGCTATATCTGCGCCTGCGTCGCGGGCGTGGCGCTTTTGAACGTCCTCGCGAAGCGCGGGCATGTGCATCCGAAGGGCGAGGCCAAGGAGGAGCTCGACCTCTCCTTCTTCCGGGACGAGGGGGAGATCCCCACGGCGGACTCCATCGACAAGCTCTCCGTGCAGCTTGCCATGGTGCTCGTGGTGTATCTTGCCACCTTCCTGACCACCTGGGGGCTGACCTCCGGCATCGCGGCCCTTTCCGAGGGGCTTGCCAAGACCGTGAACACCCTCCTGTGGGGCTTCAACTTCATCATCGGCTCCGCCCTGGCCATCGCCGTGCGGGCCCTGCTGGAGAGGGCCCGGAAGGCCGGGCTCATCCGTCGGCAGTACCAGAACAACTACCTCCTGAACCGCCTGTCCGGCTTCTTTTTCGACATCATGATCGTCGCGGGCCTCGCCTCCATCGACCTGCAGGACCTCCGCGGCCTGTGGCTGCCGTTCGCGCTGCTCGCGGTGGGCGGCGGCGTTGTGACCTGGCTGTGGCTGCGGTTCGTGTGCAAAAAGGTCTACGGCGGGTACTACTACGAGGGTCTCATCTCCATGTACGGCATGCTGACCGGCACCATCGGCTCCGGCATCCTGCTGCTCCGGGAGATCGACCCCGATCTGCGGACCCCCGCGGCGAACAACCTCGTCATCGGCTCGAGCTTCGGCATCATCCTCGGAGCGCCGGTGCTGGTGCTGGTCGGCCTCGCCTCCCGGTCGGCGCTGATGTGCTTCGTGACCATCGGTCTCGCCCTTGCCTACGGCGCGGTGCTGACCCTGCTCATCTGCAAGGCCGGGCGGAAAAAGAAGAAAGACTGAGCATGTACGGGAACGCCCCGATCCGGGAAACGGATCGGGGCGTTCGTTCTTTCGGCCGGGTCAGCGCTTGCGGTCGCGCAGCAGGTCGTTTTTGATGTTCCAGAGCCGCTGGGACAGGTCCACATAGTAGTGGTGCGGGTTCTCGAAGCGCCGGACCTCGTCCCAGAGAGTGTCGAGCTGCTCGGCGCAGTAGGCCTTGATCTCCGGCAGGGTCGGGCGGTCGTACACGAGCTCGCCGCCCTGGAAGATGGGGACCATGATCTCCTTCGCGGTGAAGTCCGTGAGGGTCTTCTCCTTCCAGGTGGCGTCCGGGTCGAAGATGGTGAGGGGCTTCGAGTCGTCCACCCGCTCGTCGTAAACGCAGAGGTAGTCCGCGAGGGCCTTGCCGGTGTCGTTCGCGAAGAAGCGGTAGATCTTCTTGAAGTGGGGGTTCGTGATCTTCTCGAGGTTCTCGCTGATCTTGATCTTCGGCTGGATGCTGCCGTCCTCCCGCTCCACGGCGGTGAGCTTGTACACCCCGCCGAACACGGGCTCGCTGCGGGCGGTGATGAGGCGCTCGCCCACGCCGAAGCAGTCGATGCAGGCGCCTTGGCGGATGAGGTCCTTGATGATGTATTCGTCGAGGGCGTTCGAGCAGGTGATGGAGCACTCCGTCCAGCCGGCGTCGTCGAGCATCTCGCGGGCCTTGCGGCTGAGCCAGGCCAGGTCGCCGGAATCCAGGCGGATGCCGCATTTTGTGATGCCGAGGGGCTTCAAGATCTCGTCAAAGGCGCGGATGGCGTTCGGGATGCCGGACTGGAGGGTGTTGTAGGTGTCCACGAGGAGGGTGGCGTTCTGGGGATAGGTGCGGCAGTAGGCGCGGAAGGCGTCGAGCTCCGTGTCGAACATCTGCACCCAGGCGTGGGCCATGGTGCCGCCCGCGGGCACGCCGAAGAGCTGGTCGGACAGGGTGCAGGCCGTGCCCGCGCAGCCGCCGATGTACGCCGCCCGGGCGCCGAGGATGGCGGCGTCGGAGCCCTGGGCCCGCCGGGAGCCGAACTCGAGCACGGCCCGGCCGTCCGCCGCGCGGCAGATGCGGCTGGCCTTCGTGGCGATGAGGCTCTGGTGGTTCACGGTGCAGAGAAGATAGGTCTCGAGGAGCTGCGCCTGGATCGCCGGGGCGCGGACGGTGAGGATCGGCTCCCGGGGGAAGACGGGGGTGCCCTCCGGCACGGCCCAGATGTCGCCCGTGAAGCGGAAGTTTTCGAGGTAGGAGAGAAAGTCCTCCGTGAAGAGGTCCCGGCCGCGGAGGTAGTCGATGTCCTCCGGTGCGAAGTGGAGGTTTTTGATGTACTCGATGACCTGGTCGAGCCCCGCCGCGATGGCAAAGCCGCCGCCGTCCGGCACCGTGCGGAAGAACAGGTCGAAGTAGGTGATCCGGTCCTTCATGCCGCTCGCGAGATAGCCGTTGCCCATCGTCAGCTCGTAGAAGTCACAGAGCATGCTGAAATTGAGGGATTTGACGTTTTCCATGACGTGTCCTCGCTTTCCGTATTGGATGAAGTATACCACACCGGCCCGCGGTTCGCAACCATTTGTAATCCATGTTACAGGTTGTTTACTTGCATTGGAGCGGGCGGGAAGCTATAATAAAATGTAAACTGCCGGAGCATATACAAAAAGGAGAACGACATGGAACTCACCATGGATCGCCAGAGAGAGCTGGAGGCGCTGTGCCTCCGCTTCCGCCGCGAGGTCCTGACCGCCATCCACAAGGCGCAGTCCGGCCACCCCGGCGGCAGCCTCTCCGTCTGCGAGATACTGACCCTGCTTTACCAGCACCGCATGCACATCCCCGCGCCCGACGACCCCGACCGGGACCGCCTCGTCCTGTGCAAGGGCCACGCCGCGCCCATGCTCTACCGCAACCTCATCGAGAAGGGCTTCCTGCCCGCGGACTGCATGGACACGCTGCGCCAGCTCGGGTCCCCCCTCCAGGGGCATCCCACGAACCACACCCCCGGCATCGACATGCCCTCCGGCCCGCTGGGCATCGGTCTCGCCGCCGCCCAGGGCATGGCCATTGGGCTGAAGCTGAACGGGTCCCCCGCCCGGGTCTACGCCGTCCTGGGCGACGGCGAGCTCGACGAGGGCGCCGTCTGGGAGGCGGCCGCCTCCGCGCCGAAGTTCGCCCTCGACAACCTCTGCGCCGTCGTGGACTACAACAAGGTCCAGCTCGACGGCACCACCGACGAGATCATGCCGCTGCGGGACCTGGAGGCCAAATGGCAGGCCTTCGGCTGGCACGTCATCCGCGTGAACGGCCACGACCTGCGGGCCCTGAACCGCGCCTTCGACGCCGCCGAGGCATCCAGGGGCGTCCCCACCGTCCTCATTGCGGACACGGTCAAGGGCAAGGGCGTCTCCTTCATGGAGGGGCAGGCCGGATGGCACGGCAAGGCCATCGACAAGGACAGCTATGCGAAAGCCATGGCGGAGCTGGGAGGTGCCATCTGATGGGAAGCTCGATTCGTGACGTATACGGCGCGGCCCTCGCGGAGCTCGGCGCCGAGAACGAAAACATCGTCGTGCTGGACGCCGATCTCTCCGGCTCCACCAAATCCAAGGTCTTCGGACAGAAATTCCCCGAGCGCTTCTTCAACATGGGCATCGCGGAGTCCGACATGGTCTCCTGCGCCGCGGGCCTTGCCACCACCGGGAAGATCCCCTTCGTGAACACCTTCACCGTGTTCCTGACCACCCTCGGCCTCATCGCGACCCGCGCCCAGGTCTGCTACGGCGATCTGAACGTGAAGCTCGCCGGAGCCTACTGCGGCATGTCCGACGCCCTCGACGGCGCGACCCACCACGCCACGGAGGACATCGCCGTCATGCGCGCCCTGCCGAACATGCGGGTCGTCGTCCCCTCGGACGCTGAGTCCACCCGCTGGGCCACCCGCTGGGCCGCGGAGCATGTCGGCCCCGTGTACCTGCGGCTGAGCCGCACGGAGTACCCCGACCTCTATCCCGCCGGGACCGTGTTCGAGCCCGGCAAGGCCAAGATCGTCCGGGAGGGGACGGACTGCACCGTCTTCGCCATCGGCATCCTCGTCCACAAGGCGCTGGAGGCGGCGGAGTCCCTCGCCGCGGAGGGCATCTCCGTCCAGGTGGTGGACCTTCTCTCCGTCAAGCCCATCGACGGGGCTCTGGTGGCCGCCTGCGCGAAAAAGACCGGCGCGGTCGTCTGCGCCGAGGAGCACCAGATCTACGGCGGCGCGGGAAGCGCCGTGGCGGAGGTCCTGGCCCATGCGGGCGTCGGCGCCCCCACCGAGTTCGTCGGGATCCGGGACGTCTTCACCGAGACCGGCAAATACGACGGTCTCCTGCAAAAATATGGCCTCGACGCAGACGCCGTCGTCCGGGCCGTCAAAAAGGCTGTGGAACGCAAATGACGCGATTTTTCTGTCCCGGACGCACCGAGCTTGCCGGGAACCATACCGATCACCAGAAGGGCCGGGTCATGGCCGCCGCCGTGGACAAGGGCATCACCGCCGAGGCGGAGCCAAACGGCGGGACCGTCATCCGGCTGCTGTCCGACGGCTTTGCGCCCGTGCAGGTCGATCTGTCCCGGCTCTGGCCCGAGGACAGCGACGCCGGCTCCTCCGCCGCCCTGGTGAAGGGCATGGCGGCGCTCCTGCAGGAGCGCGGCTTCGCCCTGCGCGGGTTCGACGCCCGGCTGACGAGCGACATCGCGCCCGGCGGCGGTCTGTCGAGCTCCGCGGCCTTCGCCGTGCTGGCGGGCTGCATGATCGCGCACTTCGCCGAGGGCTCCCCCGCCGTGTCCCCGGAGGACCTCGCGCGCCTGGCCCAGAAGGCGGAGAACCGCTTTTTCGGCAAGCCCTGCGGACTCATGGACCAGCTCGCCTGTGCCCTCGGCGGCGGGGTGTATATCGACTTCCTCGAAAACAAGATCCTGCCCATCCGCTGCGACTTCGACGAGCTGGGCTACGCCCTGTGCCTGACGGACACCCACAGCTCCCACGCGAACGCCACCCCCGCCTACGCCGCCATCCCCGCGGACATGGCCGCCGTGGCCGCGGAGTTCGGAGAGCCCGTCCTGGCCCGGGTGCGGCAGCCGGAGTTCGAGCTCCGCTGGCCCGAGCATGAGACCGACCCGAGGTGGATGCGCGCGCGGCACTTCTTCGACGAGAACTGGCGCGTCGCCGCCATGGCGGACGCCCTCGGTCTGCGGGACGCCGGGCGCTATCTTGACCTCATGAACGAGTCCGGGCGCAGCTCGGAAAAGCTCCTTCGCAACATCGTCGACGAGAACGGCTGCGGCCTCGCGCTGCAGGCGGGGCTCGATGCTACGGCGAAGCTCCTCGAGGGAAAGGGCGCCTGGCGCGTCCACGGCAGCGGCTTCGGCGGCTGCGTGCAGGCCCTGATGCCCGAGGCGGATTTCCCCGCCTACCGGGACGCCATGGACGACCTGTTCGGCGAGGACAGCTGCCAGCGCATCCGCATAAGCCAGCGGGGCGTCGGCGTGATCGGGGAGAGCTGAGCGGCCTATGAAAGTATTCGCGCTCGTACTTTTCCTCGCGACGTATGTCCTGCTCATCGCCCTGCCGAAGCATCGGCCCTGGATCGCGCTCTGCTCGGCGGCGGTCTTCATGCTGGCGGGCGTGCTGCCCCTGGGGCGCCTGCCCTCGGCGGTGGACTGGAACATCCTCATGATGCTCTCCGGCACCATGGGCACGGTGGCGCTCTTCATCGAATCGAAGATGCCGAACCGTCTTGCGGACCTGCTGCTCACGAAGACCCCGAACGTCATGTGGGCGGCGGCGGCTTTGTCCGTGTTCGCGGGGGTCGTGTCGGCCTTCGTGGATAACGTCGCCACGGTCCTCATGATCGCGCCGGTGGGCGTCGCCATCGCGCGCCGGCTGGACATCTCTCCCGTGCCGCTGCTCATCACGATCTCCGTGTCCTCGAACCTGCAGGGCGCGGCCACCCTCGTGGGCGACACCACCTCCATCCTGCTCGGCGGCTACGCGGGCATGGACTTCATGGACTTCCTGTTCATGGAGGGAAAGCCCAGCATCTTCTGGGCGGTGGAGCTCGGCGCCCTCGCCACGGTGCCCGTCATCCTCTTCATCTTCCGGAAGGACCGGGGCGCCATCCCCGCCACCGACCCCACGCCCGTGGAGGATCTCTTCCCCTCGTGGCTGCTCGTGGGGAACATCCTGCTGCTCATCGCCGCCTCCTTCGTTCCCGGCAAGCCCGCCGTGACGAACGGCCTCATCTGCCTGGGCGTGTTCCTCGTCGGGGCGGCGCGCTCCCTCGTCAAAAACCGCGGCGCGGGATCCGTGAAAAACGCCCTCCGCGAGATCGACTACGAGACCCTTCTGCTCCTTGCCGGGCTCTTCATCGTCATCGCGGGCGTCACGGAGGCCGGCGTCATCGCGGAGATCAGCCGCCTGTTCGTCCGCGTCGGCGGCGGGAACTTCTTCCTGCTGTATACGCTCATCGTGTGGTTCTCGGTGCTGATCTCGGCCTTCATCGACAACATCCCCTACGTGGCGACGATGCTGCCGGTGGTGACCGGGATCGCCGCCTCCGAAGGCTTCGATCCCACGGTGCTGTACTTCGGCCTGCTCGTCGGCGCCACCCTCGGGGGCAACCTCACCCCGATCGGCGCCTCCGCGAACATCGCTGCCATCGGCATCCTGCGGCGCGAGGGCTGCGAGGTGAAGACCTCCGACTTCCTGCGCATCGGCGTGCCCTTCACGCTGATCGCCGTGCTGACGGGCTATCTGTTCTGCTGGTTCGTCTGGGCGTGAGTCTCCCCGAAACGACACCGGTGAGACTGTCAAAAAACGACGCTTTCCTGCTGGATCACAGAGCAGCGGGGGAGCTCGAGGGGGTCAAGACCCGCCTCGAATTGGATAAAACAGTTTGTCAAAGACTTCTTTGACAAACTGACCGGGGCCGCCTCCCATTCAAGGGAGACGGCCCCGGTGTTTTGTTCGTATCAGTACGCGACGCCCCAGTAGACCATGTGCTTCGCGGGCTTGCCGCAGCACACGCACACGTCGCTGACGCGCTCCTGCTTGTAGGGGATGCAGCGGCTCGAGACGCCGGCCTCCTCCTTCATGCGCAGCTCGCAGGCGAGGTCGCCGCACCACATGGCCTTCACGAAGCCGTCGGCGGCCTTCTCCTTCGCCTCCGCGACGGAGGTCACGGCCCAGGTGTGGCTCTCGAGGTTCTCCTTCGCCTTGCGGTACAGGCCGTCGTGCACGTCGTCCAGGAGCTTCGCTACGGCGGACTCCAGCTCGTCCAGGGGGAGGAAGGCCTTCTCGCCATTGTCCCGGCGGGCGGCGACGAACTGGCCCTTCTCCAGGTCCTTCGGGCCGATCTCCACCCGGAGGGGCACGCCCTTCATCTCGTACTGGGCGTACTTCCAGCCGGCGCTGTTGTCGGAGAAATCGCCCTTCGCGCGGATGCCCGCGGCTTTGAGACGCTCGACGATCGCCTCCGCGGCTTCGGTGACGCCGGGCTTGTGGGCGGCGATGGGCAGGACGATGACCTGGATGGGAGCGATGCGCGGCGGGACCACGAGGCCCCGGTCGTCGCCGTGGGTCATGATGAGGCCGCCGATGACGCGGGTGGACATGCCCCAGCTCGTCTGGTGGGGGTAGGCGGCCTGGTTCTCTTTGTTCTGGAAGGTGATGCCGAAGGCCTCGGCGAAGCCCGTGCCGAAGTAGTGGCTGGTGCCGGACTGGAGGGCCTTGTGGTCATGCATCATGCACTCGACGGTGTAGGTCTCCACCGCGCCGGCGAACTTCTCCTTCTCGGTCTTGTTGCCGCGGATGACGGGCATGGCGAGATAGTTCTCGAGCACGTCCGCGTAGATCTCGAGCTGCTGCAGGGTCTCCTCCCGGGCCTCGGCCTCGGTGGCGTGGAGGGTGTGGCCCTCCTGCCAGAGGAACTCGCGGCCGCGCAGGAAGGGCCGGGTCGTCTTCTCCCAGCGCAGCACGCTGCACCACTGGTTGTATTTCATCGGGAGGTCCCGCCAGGACTGGAGCACATGGCTCCAGTGGTCGCAGAACAGCGTCTCGCTGGTGGGGCGGACGCACAGACGCTCGTCCAGCTCCTCGGAGCCGCCCATCGTGACCCAGGCGCACTCCGGCGCGAAGCCCTCGACATGGTCCTTCTCCCGCTGGAGCAGGCTCTCGGGGATGAGCAGCGGCATGGAGACGTTCTCGTGCCCGGTGGCCTTGAATTTCGCGTCCAGCACGTTCATAATGTTCTCCCAGAGGGCGTAGCCGTAGGGGCGCAGGATGAAAAGACCCTTGACGCCGGAATAATCCACCAGCTCCGCCTTGGTGCACACGTCGGTGTACCACTGGGCAAAATCGTCCTCCATCGCCGTGATCTGCGCGACTTGTTTTTCCTTTGCCATGACATGACCTCAACTTATCCGTAAAATCTTATCTATTTTATATAGGCGGAGGGCGGTTGTCAAGCGGCGGGGGCTTGACCGCGGGAAATTTTCTGATATAATATGGTAACAAAGGTTACAACACCGCGCAAGCCGCGGGTCGGAGGTACATCTTGAACAGACAGAAATTTTTGGCGGAGCTGAGCCGCCTCCTGGTCTACATGACCGAGGAGGACCGGGCCGAGGCCGTCCGCCGTGTCGGCGCGCTGTTTGACGAGGCCGGTCCCGCCGGGGAGACCGCCCTTCTCGCGTCGCTGGGCTCCCCGACCCGGACGGCCATCGCCCTGAGCCGGGGGTACGAGCCGGGCAAGCTCCCGGACGCCCTGCCGAAGGTGGTGCCGGTGCCGAGGACGCCTGCCCCGGCCAAGGCCACGGAGCCCAAGCCGGACGAGCTCTGGTCCGACCTGCCGGACTTCGAGCCGCCCGCCGTGGAGGGGGAGGAGGAGACCGCTCCCGCGTCCGAGCCCGCGCCGGAGGAGGAGCCCGTCCCCGCCGAAACGCCCGATTTCATCAAGGAGGCCGCGGAGGAGCCCGCGGAAGCGCCTGCGCCGGTCATCGAGCGGACCATGCCCCTCGGCCTCGGCATCCCGCTGTTCGTCCTGGTGTTCGCCGCGCTGGGGGTGCCGCTGTGCGCGCTGACCCTTGCGCTGACGGTCGTTTTGCTTCTGCCCGGAGCCGCCGCGCTCGTGGGGGCGTATCTCGCCCTGGCGGGCGGCCTGTGGTGCACGGGCTACATGGCGGACGCCGTGCTGCTGTTCGGCCTCGCGGCGGTGATCCTCGCCCTGGGGCTGCTGCTCCTGGCCCTCGGCCTGTGGGCGGCGGTGATCCTGTGGCGGCTGTACCGCCAGGGCGTCGGCTGGGTGGCCGGCGAGCTTCTCGGAAGGAAGGTGACGGCGGATGCGTAAGCTCTGGCATGTGGTGAGCGCGGTGGCGCTCGTCTGCCTCATCGTGGGCATCCTCGGCATCGGCGTGGGCTTCTTCACCGGGAGCTCTCCCACGGCGATCCAGAACCACGGCGCGCTGACGGAATACTTCCAGCGCCTGCAATACAACTGGGGAATCTTCCAGGAGGACGTCCACAGCGTCCTGGCATTTTTCGGAATCATGTGAATCCATGTGCGCCCAGCGCGCTGCGGTCGGCGGTTTTTCCGTCGATTTCGCGGCGCGCCGTTGCTTTTTCCGCGCAAAGCGATTACTATATTGTCATTCCTGTCATCCAGAGTCAAAGGAGCTTTCTGCATGAAACCCATCGAGCATGTGAACATCGTCGGCATGGGCGCGCTGGGCCTGCTCTTCGGAGAGCCCATCCGCCGGAACCTCGGCGGCGGCGAGCCGCGCTATGTCATGGACCCCGCCCGGAAGGCCCGGCACGCCCGGGACGTATACACTATCAACGGCCGGACCGTGCAGCCCGCGATGATCACTCCGGCGGAGGTAACCAAGCCGGCGGACCTCGTGCTCGTGGGCGTCAAATACCCGGCGCTGGACGAGGCGATGGAGCTCATGGTCTCCTCCGTGGGACCGGACACCATCCTTGTTTCCCTCATGAACGGCGTGGACAGCGAGGACCGCCTGGCCGAGCGCTTCGGGAAGGAGAAGGTCCTCTATTCCGTCTCCCAGGAAATGGACGCCCAGCGCTACGGCTCGGAGCTCGTCTATACGAAGGCCGGTCAGCTCTACATCGGCGTGCCCGACACGGCGGACGAAGAATTGAAGGCCGTCCTCACGGAAAAGCTCGACCGGGTCTGCGCCTTCTTCGACGCGGTGGAGCTGCCCCACACCCGGGAGGAGCGCATCATCTACCGCCAGTGGAGCAAGTTCATGCTGAACGTGGGCTGCAACCAGGTCTGCATGGTGTACGACGCAGGCTACGGCCCCTGCATGGAGCGGGGCAGCGAGGCCTTCGCCATGATGACGGGCGCGATGCGCGAGGTCTGCGCCGTGGCCCAGGCCCTGGGCATCCCCGTGGGGGAGAAGGAGGTCGCCCAGTACCTCGGCATCCTGCGCACGCTGGACCCGGCGGCCCTGCCCTCCATGGGCCAGGACCGGCGGCAGAAAAACCCCAGCGAGGTGGATATGTTCGCGGGCGTCGTCATCCGGTACGGCGAGCGTCTCGGCATCCCCACGCCGGTGAACGACTTCATCCTCCGCCGCGTGCGGGAGATCGAGGCCGCCTATCGGCCGGGGGTGACGGCGTGAAGCATCTCATCGCCTCGGACCTGCACGGCTCGGCGGAGTATGTCGGAAAGCTCATGGACGCCTGGGACCGGGAGGGAGCCGGCCTCCTCCTGCTTCTCGGGGACGTCCTCTATCACGGCCCGCGCAACGCTCTGCCGGAGGACTACGACACCCGGCGGTGTGTGGAGCTTCTGAACGAACGCTTTTCCCGCATCCTGTGCGTGCGCGGCAACTGCGACGCCGAGGTGGATCAGATGGTGCTGGAGTTCAGCCTCCAGCACGAGTTTATCGACTATTACGCGGATGGGCGGCGGCTGTTTCTGACCCACGGCCACCGGTACGGCCCCCATCAGCCGCCTCTCGACCTCGGGGCCGGGGACGTGCTCCTGTCCGGGCACACCCATGTCCCGGCGTGCTTCCAGTCCCCCGCGGGCGCGTGGTTTTTGAACCCGGGGTCCGTGTCGATCCCGAAGCTCGGCTCGCCCCACAGCTATATGACCCTCGAACACGGCGTGTTCCTCTGGAAGACCCTCGACGGCGAGATCTACCGGGAGCTCGATCTGAACGAGTAAGGCAGCGCCGCCCAAAACATCCAGAACACAGATGTTGTCCTCTGTGGATTCGTGTGTTATAATGCAGCCGAACGAAAAACAATACCGCATTTCTGCGGCGCACTTTACAAAGGAGAGTAAGATCATGGCACTTATGACCGGCGAACAGTATCTGGAGAGCCTGCGGAAGCTGCATCCGCGCATCTATATGTTCGGAAAGCAGATCCCCTGCGCGGTGGACGATCCCATCCTGCGCCCCTCCGTGAACTCCGTCAAGATGACCTACGACCTGGCCCAGATGCCGGAGTACGAGGCACTCATGACCACCACGAGCAATATCACCGGCAGGAAGATCAACCGCTTCTGCCACATCCACCAGAGCACCGAGGACCTGATGCTGAAGGTCAAAATGCAGCGTCTCTGCGGCCAGAAGACCGCCGCCTGCTTCCAGCGCTGCGTCGGCATGGACGCCTTCAACGCCGTGTGGTCCACGGCCTATGAGGTGGACAAGGCCCACGGCACGAGCTATTTCGAGAACTTCAAAAAGTACATGGAGTACGTCCAGGAGGAGGACCTCGTCGTGGACGGCGCCATGACGGACCCGAAGGGCGACCGCGGCCTCGCGCCCCACGCCCAGGCGGACGGCGACCTGTTCCTGCGGGTCGTGGAGCGCCGCCCGGACGGCGTGGTCGTGCGCGGCGCGAAGGCGCATCAGACCGGCGCCTCGAACTCCCATGAGATCCTCGTCATGCCCACCCAGGCCATGAAGCCCGACGACAAGGACTACGCCATCGCCTTCGCCGTGCCCATCGACGCCGAGGGCATCTTTATGATCGTCGGCCGCCAGAGCTGCGACACCCGCAAGCTGGAGGACGGCACCCTCGACCGCGGCAACCCCACCTTCGGCGGTATGGAGGCCCTTGTCATCTTCGACAACGTCTTCGTCCCGAACGACCGCATCTTCCTGAACGGCGAGAGCGAATACGCCACCATGCTGGTGGAGCGTTTTGCGAGCTATCACCGGCAGAGCTACGGCGGCTGCAAGGTCGGCGTCGGCGACGTGCTCATCGGCGCGGCGGCCCTCGCGGCGGAGTACAATGGCGCGGCCAAGGCCAGCCACGTCAAGGACAAGCTCATCGAGATGAACCACCTCAACGAGACGCTGTATTCCGGCGGCCTGGCCTGCTCCGCGAACGGCTGGCAGACCGAGTCCGGCAACTACATGGTGGACACCCTCCTCGCGAACGTCTGCAAGCAGAACGTCACCCGCTTCCCCTACGAGATCGCCCGCCTGGCCGAGGACCTCGCCGGCGGCATCATGGTCACCTGCCCCTCCGAGACGGACCTCCGCGACCCGGAGCTCGGCCCCTACGTCGAGAAGTACCTCAAGGGCGTCGACAGCGTGCCCACGATCAACCGCCTCAAGATCATGCGCCTCATCGAGAACATGACCCTCGGCACCGCCGCCGTCGGCTACCGCACGGAGTCCCTCCACGGCGCGGGCTCGCCCCAGGCCCAGCGCATCATGATCTCCCGCCAGAGCGACATGAACGCCAAGAAGGACCTCGCGAAGAGCATCGTCGGCATCGAGTAAGGAGGCCGCAGCATGAAGCTCAACCCCTACTACACGAACCGGGAGCTCAAGGAGCTCGGGTTCAAGTCCCTCGGCCGGAACGTGCTCATCAGCCGCACCTGCCGGATCTACACTCCGGACCAGATCTCCGTGGGGAACCACGTCCTCATCGACGACTTCACGATCCTGAACGGAGAGATCACCATCGGCGACCATGTCCACATCAGCTCGAACGACGAGCTCTACGCCGGGGAGTCCAGCATCACCATCATGGATTTCTGCGGCATCTCCTCCCGATGCTCCTTCTACGCCACGAGCGACGATTTCTCCGGCGCGAGCCTCAATAACCCCACCGTCCCCCGGGCCTTCCGCTTCGAGAAGAACCTCCCCATCGTCCTCGAGAAGCACGTCCTCATCGGGACCGGCTGCTCCATCATGCCGGGGGTCACCCTGGGCGAGGGCTGCTCCTTCGGCTCCATGACCCTCATCAACAAATCCACGGAGCCCTGGGGCATCTACGTCGGCTCCCCGGCGCGGCGCATCCGGGAGCGGGAGCGCGGCCTGCTGGAATTCGAGAAAAAACTCACCGGCGCGAAGTGACCGGTTCGGAAGAAAGGAACGAAACTTATGGAAAAGCTCATGGAGATCCTGCGGGAGCTGCGTCCCGACGTGGACTTTGAGACCGAGACCGCCCTCATCGACGAGGGGATCCTCGGCTCCTTCGACATCACCTCCCTCGTGAACGCCATCATGGACGAGTTCGACCTCGAGCTCGACATGGCGGACCTTGAGCCGGAGAACTTCAACTCCGCCGAGGCCATGTGGGATTTCATCCAGTCCCTGAAGGACTGAAAAACCGTCAATAATCGCAAGAATCGTCGGGCGCAGGCATGGTTCTGCGCCCGGTCGGTTTGTCCGGCCTTCGCCGGGCGGAAAGGATGTTCCATGCGGAAAAACTGGTACCGGCTCGACACGGCGGCCCTCATCTTCCCGGCGGTGGCCCGGAAGGACTGGTGCAACGTCTTCCGGGTCTCGGCCACGCTGACGGAGCCCGTGGACCCCGCGGTGCTGCAGCGGGCGGCGGACGATCTGCGGGAGCGCTTCCCCTCGTTTTTCGTGGCGCTGCGCCGGGGCTTTTTCTGGTACTATCTCCAGGAGGTCCCCGGGGTGACCGTGCGGCCGGACTACGCCTATCCCCTGGTGTTCATGAGCCGGCGGGAGGTCCGGAACTGCGGGCTGAGGGTGCTGTACTACAAAAACCGCATCGCCGTGGAGTGCTTCCACTCCCTGTCGGACGGACACGGCGGCAGCGTGTTCCTCCTGAACCTCGTCGCCCGGTATCTCGCCCTGAAGCACGGTGCCGACATTCCCGCGGAGGGGCCCATCCGGGACCTCGGAGAGACGCCGCCCCCGGAGGAGCTGGAGGACAGCTTCCTCCGCTGCGCCGCGGAGACGGCCGCGAGCCGCGCGGAGGAGCGCTCCTGCCGTCTGCGGGGGCATCGGGAGCCGGACGGCTTCAAGCACCTCGTCACGGGCATCGTGGAGACGGACGCCCTTCTGGACGCCGCCCACCGGTACGGAGTCTCGGTCACGGCCTTCCTCGCGGCGGTGATGGTCCAGTGCGTCATGGAGATGCAGGACGAGGCCGTTCCGAAAAAGCGGCAGTGCCCCGTGAAGATCACGGTCCCCGTGGACCTGCGCCGGCTCTTCGGCAGCCGGACCCTGCGGAACTTCTCCCTGGTGCTGAACCTCGGCGTCGACCCGCGCTACGGAGACTATACGCTGGAGGAGCTCTGCTCCGCGATCTATCATCAGATGCGCGCCCAGGCCACGCCCCAGACCATGGCGGGGATGATTGCGGCGAACGTCCAGCCCCAGCAGGTGACGGCGCTGCGGCTCGCGCCGGTGTTCCTCAAAAACCTCGTGATGGACCTGGTTTATCGGCGCAGCGGGGAGGGAGGCGGCAGCCTGAACCTCTCGAACCTCTCCGGCGTGACGCTGCCGGAGGCCATGCGGCCCTATGTGGAGCGCCTGGAGTTCATCATCGGTCCCCAGCGCAGCTATCCGAACAACTGCTCGGTGCTGAGCTGCGGCGGCCGGACCTACATCAACATGATCCGCAACATCCGCGAATCGGAGCTCGAGCGGCGGTTCTTCTCCCGCCTGGTGGAGCTCGGCCTCGCGGTGGACATCGAAAACAACGGGAGAGAATAAGCCATGTACTGTGTCAAATGCGGCGTCCGCCTGCAGGAGGGCGTCCGGGCGTGCCCCCTCTGCGGCACGCCGGTGTGGGACCCGGAGGAGGCCCCCAGGGAGAGGACCTATCCCGAGGCGATGCCCCGGCAGAGCCGCGAATCGACCCTGCCCGGAGCCGTCGCCCTGACGGTGCTGTGCGCCGTCGCCGCGGCGGTGGTTCTGACGGTCTGCTTCCGGCTGTACGGCGCGCTGCGCTGGGGCGGCTATGTCCTCGGCGGTCTCGGCCTTTTTTACGTCACCGCCGTCCTGCCCCGCTGGTTCCGCCGTCCCCGGGGGGAGGTCTTTGTCCCCGCGGGGCACGCCGCCGCCGCGCTCTTCGCGCTGTATGTCTGCCTGCACACGGGCGGGACCTGGTTCCTGCCCTTCGCCCTGCCCGTCCTCGGCGCGAGCTGCCTGCTGAGCACGGCGCTGCTGTGCCTTCTGAAATATGTCCGGCAGGGCCGGGTGTACATCTTCGGCGGGTTCCTCCTGCTCCTGGGCGGGTTCACCGTGCTCGTTGAGGGCCTGGAGCATCTCGCCTTCGGCACGCCGATGTTTCTGTGGAGCCTCTATTCCCTCACCGGCTTCGGCGTCCTTGGCGTGTTCCTGCTGATCGCCGGGATGATCCCGCGGCTGCGGCAGGCGCTCGAGAAGCGCTTCTTCTTCTGAGGCGGACGGCATGGCGAAAAAGCATCTCTTCCACCTGGAAAAGCGGACCGTCCCCGTGGGGGAGCGCCGCATGAAGCTCCTCGTCCTGCGGCCCCTGGACCGCCGGGAGGAGAGGGTCCCCGGCGTGCTGTGGATCCACGGCGGCGGGTTCCAGTCCGGCTCCGCGAAGGACGTCTTCGCCACCCGGGCGCTGTCCCTCGTCACGAAGTTCGGGGCCGTGGTCCTCTCGCCGGAGTACCGGCTGTCCAAAAAGCACCCTTATCCCGCCGCGCTGCACGACTGCTACGCCGCGCTTCGGTACCTCCGGGACCACGCCGACGAGCTCGGCGTCCGCCCGGACCAGCTCATGGTGGGCGGAGAGAGCGCGGGCGGCGGCCTCGCGGCGGCGCTGTGCATGCTGGCCCGCGACCGGGGCGAGGTGAACATCGCCTTCCAGATGCCGCTCTATCCCATGCTGGACGACCGGGATACCCCGTCCAATCGGGACAACCACGCCCCCAACTGGAACACGAAGCGCAACCGCCGGGCCTGGAAGCGCTATCTGCGGGACGCCTGGGGCACGGATCTCGTGCCCTGCTATGCCGCGCCCGCCCGCCGGGAGGATTTTCGGGGCCTGCCGCCCTGCTACACCTTCGTGGGCGACATCGAGCCCTTCTACTGCGAGACGGTGGATTACGTCCGCCGCCTGCGGGAGGCGGGGGTGGAGGCGAGTGCCGACGTCTATCCCGACTGGTTCCACGCCTACGACCTCTTTTTCCCGGCGAAAAAGGTCGTCCGGCAGGCCGTCGGCCGGTTCGAGGAGCGGTTCGCCTACGCCGCGGCCCATTATTTCGCGCCGCAGAATGAAAAATGACCGCTTGACAGCGGCCGGAATGCCCTGTATCTTTAGGGCAGATGCGAGTAAGATCATTGTAACCGAGGAAGAATATGGATATTTTTGACGTAATCTCCCTGCTGGGCGGCCTGGCCATGTTCCTGTACGGCATGCGCCTCATGGGCGACTCGCTGAAGGAGAACTCCTCCGGCACGCTGAAGCTCGCCATGGAGAAGGTCACGAACAATCCCGTGAAGGCCTTCGTTCTCGGCGTGCTCGTGACGGCGCTCATCCAGTCGTCCACCGCCACCATCGTGATCACCGCGGGCCTCGTCGGCGCGGGCATCCTGAGCCTGCACCAGTCCCTCGGCATCATCATCGGCGCGAACGTCGGCACGACCGTCACGGGGCAGATCATCCGCCTTCTGGACCTGGACGCCGGCGGCGGCGTGTCCGTCCTGCGGTTTCTGCAGCCCTCCACCCTCGCGCCCATCGCCCTCATCCTGGGCATCGTGCTCATCATGGGCAATTTCGTGAAGAACTCCAAGTCCGTCGGCAGCATCGCCATCGGCTTCGGCATCCTGTTCTCCGGCCTTCTCAACATGACCGGCGCCGTCAAGGCCCTGAGCGAATCCGGCCTCGTGGAGCGGCTGTTCTCGGGCCTCGGGAACAGCCCCGTCCTCGGCTACCTCACCGGCGCGGGCGTGGCCTTCATGCTGCAGAGCTCCTCCGCCACCGTCGGCATCCTGCAGGCCTTCTCCGCCACGGGGCTTCTGTCCTTCAAGGCCATCTACGCCGTCATCGTCGGAATCTACCTCGGCGACTGCGTCACCACGGCCATCGTCTGTTCCATCGGTGCGAAGCCCGAGGCCCGGCGCGTCGGCATCGTGAACATCCTCTTCAACCTCAGCGAGACCGTCGCGGTGCTCGTCGCGGTGGCGGTCATCCACCGCCTGGGGCTGCTGGACGCCCTGTGGGACGCGCCGGTGAACTCCAGCATCATCGCGAACACCAACACCATCTTCAACCTCACCTGCGCCGTGGTCCTCTTCCCGATGCTCGGCGTCTATGAAAAGCTCAGCCGCCGAATCGTGAAGGACGAGCCCGAAAAGGAGGCCAAATACAAGGACCAGCTGGACGCCCTCAGCCCCGTCTTCTTCGACACCCCCGCCCTTGCGCTGCAAAGCTGCTACAACCTCCTGCTGACGATCTTCCTCGCCGCCCGCGGGAACCTTGAGAAATCCTTCCGCCTGCTCTCCTCGTACGACGAGGCCCTGCACAAGGAGCTGCTGGCCGAGGAGGAGGAGATCGACCAGATGACCGACCGAATCAGCCGGTACATGGTGGAGCTGCTGCCCCATCTCCAGCTCGCGCAGCACAGCGCCATCCTGGACCAGTACTACAAGGTCACGGCGGAGTTCGAGCGCCTCGGCGACCATGCCGTCAGCATCGCGGACCACGCGGAGAGCCTGGTCCGAAACGATACGACCTTCTCCGACGAGGCCCTGCGGGAGCTCGCCGTGCTGGAGTCCGTCCTCTACAACATCCTGGACGAGACGGACCAGGCCTTCCGCCGCCGGGACGAGGACGCCGCCATCCGCATCGAGCCGCTTGTCCAGGTCACCGCGGAGGTCATCGCCCTTCTGAAGCACAACCACCTCAGCCGCATGAGCCGCGGCATCTGCAATATCTACGCCGACGCGACCTTCACGAACCTGATGGTGGAGTTCCGCCGCATCGCGGACGTCTGCTCGAACGTGGGCGTCGCCACGGTGGTCCGCGTCCGGCCGGAGCTTGCCGACCACGAGCACCTGTATTACGAGAATCTCCACGAGGGCGGCGACGCCCGGTTCGACGAGGCGTATGAGCGCGCCTACGCCCGGTATTTCTCCCAGCTCCGCCGGGCGGAGCCGGTGCTGCCCTCCGGCGAACTGGAGGAGGATCTCATGCCGCCCGAGCCCGCTGAGATCCGATGATCGCCGCGATATAGCGAACGCCCCTGTCTGTTCGGATGACAGACAGGGGCGTTCGTATTGGATTGTATCAGTCCTGCTTGAACTCCCGCAGGATGAGGCCGGGGTTTTTCTCCTCCGCCCAGCGGATGGACCACTGCCCGCCGAAAACCAGGAGGTCGTTCCCCTTGAAGTCCTGGACCCAGCGGCTGTCGGTGCCCAGGTTCAGCCGGGAGAGGTCCATGTCCCTGTTTTCGATCCAGCGGACGTACTGGTAGGGCAGGCCCCGCCGCCGCACGTCCACGCCGTACTCGGTCTTCAGCCGGTATTCGAGGACCTCGAGCTGGAGGATGCCGACGACTCCGACGATGACCTCCTCGAGGCCGCTGCCGGGGGCGTGGAAGATCTGGATGGCGCCCTCCTGGGCGATCTCGGTCATGCCCTTTTCGAACTGCTTGCGCTTCATGGTATCGATGCGCTCCACGGCGGCGAAGATCTCCGGCGCGAAGGTGGGGATGCCCTCGTAGGTGACCTTGTGTCCCTTGGCGCAGACGGTGTCCCCGATGGAGAAGATGCCGGGGTCGAAGATGCCGATGATGTCCCCGGCGTAGGCCTCGTCGATGATCTGCCGGGATTCGGCCATCATCTGCTGGGGCTGGGCCAGCCGGAGGGTTTTGCCGCCCTGGACGTGGAAATACTCTGCGTCCCGCTCGAATTTCCCGGAGCACACGCGCAGAAAGGCGATGCGGTCCCGGTGGGCCTTGTTCATGTTGGCCTGGATCTTGAACACGAAGGCGGAGAAGCCGTCGTCGAACGGATCGACCACGCCCTCCTGGGCCTGCCGGGGCAGGGGCGGCGGCGTCAGCGCCAGGAAGCTCTTCAGGAAGGGCTCCACGCCGAAATTCGTGAGGGCCGAGCCGAAGAACACGGGGGAGAGCTTTCCCGTGCGGACCTGCTCGAGGTCGAACTCGTAGCCCGCGCCGTCGAGCAGCTCCACGTCATTTTGCAGGTCCTCCCGCAGCCGGGGACCGATGAGCTCGTCCAGGGAGGCCGTGTCGGTGAGATCGACCTCGATGGCTTCGATCTTCTGCGAGCCGCGGTGGAAATCGGTGAAGGCGAGGATGTGCCCGGCCTGCCGGTCGTAGACGCCCTTGAAGTCCCGGCCGGAGCCGATGGGCCAGTTCATGGGATAGGTCCCGATGCCGAACTCCGTCTCGAGCTGCTCGATGAGGTCGTAGGGGGAGCGGGCGTCCCGGTCGAGCTTGTTGATGAAGGTGAAGATGGGGATGTGCCGCATGGCGCAGACCTTGAAGAGCTTCCGGGTCTGGGGCTCAATGCCCTTGGCGGCGTCGATGACCATGACGGCGCTGTCCGCCGCCATGAGGGTGCGGTAGGTGTCCTCGGAGAAGTCCTGGTGGCCCGGGGTGTCGAGGATGTTGATGCAGAAGCCGTCATACTCGAACTGCATGACGGAGGAGGTGATGGAGATGCCGCGCTGCTTTTCGAGCTCCATCCAGTCGGAGACGGCATGCCGGGCGGACGCCTTGCCCTTCACCGCGCCGGCGAGCTGGATCGCGCCTCCGTAGAGGAGGAGCTTTTCCGTCAGCGTCGTCTTGCCGGCGTCCGGGTGAGAGATGATCGCGAAGGTGCGCCTGCGCGCGATCTCCTGTCGTAGATCGGCCATAAGAAATACCTGCCTGTCAAATATCTTCTATTGTGTCACACAAATGAGCAGTTTACCACGTCCGGCGGGAAAATGCAATCAAACATAGCCGAGGCTCCGCAGGAGCCACAGCCAGAAGGTGAGGGTGAAGGCGGACAGCAGCGTGGTGAGCATGACGGTGGCGGCGGAGAGGGTCCCGTCATGCCCCATGCTGCGGGCCATGACGTAGCTCGAGACGGTGGTGGCGGAGCCCAGCATCACGAGGATGGCGACGAGCTTTTCGTTCCGGAAGCCCCACAGGATGGCCAGGGGGAGGAACACCGCGCAGAATCCGACGAGCTTCACGGCCGCCGCGGTCAGCGCGGGACCGGACCGCCCGAGGGCCTTGCGGACGTCGAAGGTCGCGCCCATGGCCATGAGACCCATGGGGCTCGCGATGGAGCCGAGGCTCGCGACCGTTTTTTTCAGGATGACGGGCATGGGCAGGCGCAGCGCCGACCAGGCGAGCCCCGCCAGGATGCCGAGGATGATGGGGTTCGTGACGATGCCTCGAAGGGTCTTCCCCAGAACGGCCCGGTCCAGCGTCCGGCGTTCCGGCTGGAAGAGGGAGAGCACCACCACGGCGAGGATGTTGTACAGGGGGACGCTGCCGATGATCATAAGGGGGGCCATGCCCGCGTTCCCGTAGATGTTCGTGATGAAGGCGATGCCGAGAAGCGCCGCGCTGGAGCGGTAGGCCGCCTGGATGAACTCCCCCTGGATCGAGCGGTCCCGCCACACGTAGGACAGGCCGCCGGCCAGGCAGATGCACAGGAGCGTTACCGAAAAGCAG
>CAJOIG010000001.1 GCA_905234575.1 uncultured Oscillospiraceae bacterium | reverse complement strand
GAAGAAAGTGGAAGGGTTTGACGCCCCAAAATGCATAATCCGTTCGCTTTGCTGCAAATTGCGCGGAATATTACAAAAGGTAATTGTCGGGCGTCTGCATGATTTTTTTGTTGACTTGGAACTCCGGCTGTGCTATTATATTTTAGCTTGCTAGTGTAGCTCAGTCGGTAGAGCAGCTGATTCGTAATCAGCAGGTCGGGAGTTCGAGTCTCCCCACTAGCTCCAGCGAAAAAAGCCTGCAATCACAAGGGATTGCAGGCTTTTTCTATGTCCGTTTTTCGGGCCGACGGGGTAAGGATGCTCAAAAATTACCCCATGGCGTACCCCATTTTAATCGCGGAACTCACGGAAAGTCCCCGATCGCGTCGCCGTAGTAGTAGTGCGCCGTGTCCTCGCGGGGCGCGACGGCGTCCAGGTAGTGCCAGTAGGTCGGCGACGACGTAGGGACCGGCGCGAGATCTCGGTCCAGCTCGTGGGCCATGAGCCCCAGCGCTGCGCCCAGGAGGAGCGCTGCCACCATCAGGCCGGCAAGAATGTATCGCATGTCCGCCTCCTAATCGCTTATGCCGCTGCCCTGCTCCCGGTGCTGCCGGCGGATGGATCCGATGATCCAGACGATCACCGCCGCGATCCCCAGGGCGATCCCCAGCAGCACGAGCAGCACAGCCTTCAGCGCGCTCATCCGATCAGAGCGCCCCACGTTGCGCTGCCGACGATGCCGTCCGCCGTGAGGCCGTTCGCGGCCTGGAAGCGCTTCACGGCGGCTAGGGTGTTCGCGCCGAAGACGCCGTCGGCTCCGTCCGGGCCGCAGTCATAGCCAAGCCCGATCAGCAGGATCTGCAGCTTCTTCACCGCGGATTCCGTCGAGCCCTTCCGCAGCACCTTTGCCGTGACCATGCATGTCCCTCCTCCCGTGTCGATCTCCCTCGCCAGTACCGCAAACAACCACGCGATGAACGCCATGCACCAGGGATATGCGCTGCCGGATACGGTCCGGCCATAGAACCAGGTGTTGTACTTGACATTGTTCGAGCCTGCCGGGCTCTCTTTGGTCCCCACCTCCGCCGCGGCGATGGCGAGGGCCTTCTGGGCGGTCTGGGTGCTTGTCCACTTCGGCCGGACAAAGCCCGTCACCTGGGATATGTACCGCGTCCGGCGCATGACCGCGCCGCCGTTGTCGTCCGAGGTGACGGAGGTGTTGCCCTCGATGGTGGAGAGCGTGTCCCCGGTCTGGGCGACGACGATGCCCACGTGGTCCCGCCATTTGTGGGTGCCCTTGAAGTCGAAGAGGACCAGGTCCCCCGGCTGGGACATCTGCGTGTACGGCACAAAGCAGCCGCTGGCCTTCGCCCAGTCTCCCAGGGTCCCGCAGTTTGCGGTCTTAGGGATCAGCATTCCCATGGCTTGTCCTCCTATGACGCCTGATGCTCCAGGTCATCGATGCGGTGATTTGCGACCTTGATCTGCTCCTGCAGCACGGGGATCCGCTGCGCGAAGTCATTGTGCAGGCGGACCTCCCGCGTCAGCTCCTCGATCTTGGTGTCCGTCACGGCCTGGGAAACGCGCATCTCCGCCGCCGTCTTGTGGTTCGTTGCCAGTACGGTGATGATCGTGCCGATCAGAGACACCCCGCCCGTAACGAGGGCTGCCATGACCGCGTCGCTCATCCGTCCACCTCGGGTAATCCCGCGATGCTCGTCAGAAGGCTCAGGATGCCCGCCAGCAGCGACGCGCTGCCGACCGCGATCCAGTTCACGTCCCCCATGACGGCACTCGTGCCGATGGTGGCGACGGCGGTCTGGGCGACGGTCTTGATGGCGCGGATGCCCGCAGCTTTCCACCAAGTCCATTTCGTGTTTTTCATCGTTTTATCCTCCTTGTATGGTATTTTCACTCATGTTAACTACCAATGATGGTTAAGTGTTTCATGTTTACATGCCTCCTTTGTAGTATTTATAGCATTTTTGTCAGGGCGAAGAACGCCGTCACCGCCGCCTTGATCTCCAGAAATTTCGTTTCCATTGTCGTGTTCTCCGTTACATTGTAATGCCGTATACGTCTACATATAGATTGAGGTAATTCCCGGAGTATTGCGTACAGGCTATGGATGTTGTGGATATTGCCATTCTGTAAAATGCCCCAGAAGAGTAAGAATTCCTCTCAATATAAAAGGTTCCGGCCATATTTGTCCCACCTTTATGCTGCCCGGTCCCCTCATACAGGATGACGAGGATCACGTCATAGCTCGAGAAGTTGATGGGCTCGTCAAAATACGCGGTCATGTAATTCGAGGTATCTGATACCTGTCCATGCTCCATGAGCAGGACAGACGATCCTCCCCCGCCAGGGACACTTACCGTCACAGGGGAATACCCATCCACGCCGCTTGGAGGATTATATGTGCCGTTTGCTGTAACGCTCAGAGGCTGGACAACTGCTCCACCACCGGATACTTGGACATTGGCCTCAGCGTAGTCCTTGACATTGACTGTCCCATTTTGGGTGATCTGGATTGTACCTGTTGGCTCCGGGTAGCCACCCGACACGGCGACATGGACCTCGTCGAAGCCGTCCACGCCGGAGCCGGGATAGTAATCCCCGTTCGCGGTGACAGACAGTGGCTCGAGGACCGCGCTCTCCCCGCCCCACTGGACGCTGCGGGCGACGAGCTTCCCGTTCGCGATCGCGAGGACCTTGTTGTTGTTCGCCGGGGCAATCACGCCGTCGATAGCCTGCAGCGCGGCCTCGATCTGCTCGCCGGTGAGCTCAGAGTCATAATATGTATTTGCCATGTCAGTCCTCCTGTGTCAGTGGTGTGACCGTGAAAAGATTTTCCTCGGTGTCAAAGGCAAGCTCGCCGTGTCGGATGTAGAGGATGAGGCCGTCGTTGTCGGTGGTCTCAGCCTGATAGATCGCCCGGAGATCCCGGTCGAGCTGCCGCCCCGTCTGCGGGGCCCGGATCGTATCAGCCATGGGTGTGCCTCCTCAGTAGTAGATCAGGATGATCCCGTCGCCGCCCTTGCCGCCCTTGCCGCCGCCGGAGCCATAGCCATGGCGTCGGGCGAGCGCGGTGATCTCTTTGGACTTGGCCTTGCCCGTGGCAAACTGCCGCACGATGACCGTGGACGCTCCTGCGCCCCCGCCGCCCCCGTGGCCGCCGTCTCCGCCGCATCCGTAGCCCGGCACGCTGTCCTGGTCGTAGGGGGTATAGGAATAACTGGGATCCTCCACCGGATCATTGTGCCTCCCGGAGAGGGCTCCGGTGACGTTGAGCCGCAGGGTGTGGGTGGGGTCTCCCGGCTCCCAGTCGTAGTCCACATCCCCCGGCTCGTCCCACACGCCGCTGGGCTCGATCCATCCGCCGCCGGGACCGATCCATCCGCCCTCGGGACCACCGTCCGCCTCCGCCAGCTCAATGGCAAAACGGGCAACAAGTTTGTCTCCATCCTCTGCTTCACTTCGACCATAAATCATCTCCCATGCAATCCCACCATATTTAGGATTGTTACCCTGTGCTTCTACAGGTTCACAAACAATGATTTCGCGTGCCCATCCAAAGGTATCCACTGAGTAATAAACTGTTAATCCATTTAAGGTGTATGATGAATTCAGAGGATAGTCTTGATCTGTGGTTACATTGCCATTCCTTTTTTCTAAGTAATGATATGTACTGTTTGGGTTTGAGGAAGCCATAACAGCCCAATGCCTCTTGTTGTTATCATATCGTTGAGCCGTTACAGCATCTGCTGTTAGCCATATTTCATCCGCATAATTACCTGCTGTAATTGGTCCTCTTGCTAAATGCACCGTTGACGCTTTCGGCACAGGCTTTACAATGCCGCCTGTATCAGCTTCCTGGGCCTCAATTCTAATTTTAGCATATACTGTTGCCTCGGTCTCGTCGGCCTCCACATACCAGCCCTCGGCCTTTCCGTTGATGGTCTGCCGCCGCATAGCCGCCTGACCCTCGTGGGTGCATGTCACGATGCAGGTGGTGGAGCTGTCCCCCACCTGGGCGGACAGGCCGAAGATGTAACCCCCCAGCCCATAGGTCCGGGTGTCCAGGCTCATGAGCCCGCTCTCGTTATGTGCCATCCTCTACCACCTCCCAGGTCGCTGCGGCGTCACTGCCGCCGTCCATGTGTTCGTGCTCGGCCCGGTCCAGCCCCACTGCGGCCCCGGCACCGTTGCCACCGTAGATGGTGAGCTTTGCCTCCGGCAGACCGGAGACACTTACCTTGGCTGTGCCGGTCCGTCCACCTCTGTAATCGATGATGTCGGCCCCGGCAGGGACGCTCACGCTCTCCCCGTCGGTGACCCAGTTGTAGGTCTCACCGCTCTGCACCTTCCGAGCGCCACCCTTGCCGCCCCGGACGCCGGACTTGCCCGGCAGCGCGAAATACTCTCCGCCGATGGGCTCATAGACGCCGCCCGCGGGGACCGCGCCGTCCGCGTCTGCCGTGCTCCAGGTGTTCGTCCCGTCCGAGAGTGTGGAGGCCGAGCCCGCGCTCCCGGCGTTCGGGCTGCCGGCCCAGTCGGAGAGCGCCTGCTCCTCCGCAAGCATGGCGGCGATCTCCTCCGCGGTGTATTCCGTGTCCGGGTCCTCGGCCCGCAGCGCCGCCCGCAGCTCGTCCTCCGTGTCTGGGCGAAAGCCTGTCGCCGCGCCGCCCTGGCCGCCCTGGCCGAGGGTGTAGCTGTAGGAAGCGCCGGGGACGGCGTCGGATACGGTGACGACCTTGACGCGCGCAGGCGCGCCTCCTGCGCCTCCTGCGCCGCCATCGCCGCCCTCCGCGCCGTACCACATCCCGGAGATGTCGGCGTCCGAGGCGACGTTCACGTGGGTGTAGGCGTCCTGGCCGTTCGCGCCCGGCAGGCCGGAGCCGCCGCCGGTCCCTCCGCCGATCAGGACGGCCTTGAACTCCGTCACGCCCTCCGGCACGGTCCAATCGCCGTCATAGACCCATTCCTCGTTCTCCTCGTCCCAGACGGGGACCAGGACGGCGACGTGCTGGTAAAGCCCTGCCTGTCCGGCGGGGGCGTAGTCTCCGTACCACTCGCATACGGCCTTGTTGACGGCGGAGGCGGTGATCTGCATCCGCGCGAGGAAGGCCGTGGCCGCGCCGTCGAAGGGATCCGGGAAGGCGTAGACCTTCCCGCAGCGCTCCCCGTCCCATACGATGCCGTTCGTGATCCTCTGGATGTAGTCCGCCGGGCAGTAGAAGGCATAGAGCCGGTTGAGCAGGTTCCCGGAGTTGAGGACGTTCGTAAAGGTGGAATCCTCGACGCGAATGGTCTTCTCCTCGGGGGCCGTCGGATCGCCCAGGCTGACGCCTCGGGTGTCGTGGAGGTAGGGCACGCCCGTGAGCTTGCCGCTGCCGGAGAGCACCGCGCTGTTTTCCGTGGCCGATACGACGGTCAGCGTGCCGGATGTATCCAGGGTGGACACATCGACGGGCGCCCGGTCGAACCACACCTCCGCCGCGGTGACGGGCTCGCCCTCGGCGTTGTCGAAGAGCGTGACGGGCGCCTCGTCCGCGAGGGGCGTGTAGGTATGCTCCAGCACGACGACGCGCTTGTACGGCGTCTCGTAGGCCACGGAGCCCTCGTCGTAGACGCGCTCCGGATCGATGGGCCGGGCCATCGACCCGGCCGGGTAGAGGAAGGTGAAGCGCGGGTTGCCGTCCGCGTTTTTCACAATGTTCACGCCGGTGGCAAAGATCAGCCGGTAGAGGTTGTTCCGCTTGGTGTCGTGGGGGAGCCAGCCCGAGACGGGCAGCTCCGCCACGTCGTCGTCGATGGCATAGTCGATGATGGGATCCCCCGTGCCGTGCACCCCCGCCGCCAGGATGTGCGTGAGCACCGCGCCGAAGGTGGAGGCGAGAAAAAGCCCGCCGCCGTGATCGGTGTCTGCGAGCAGCCCGATGGCGGAGACGCAGTTGAGGCGGTACCGGCTGCGCCCGGTGCGCTCCACGCTGTCGATGTAGAATTTTCCGATGAGCTCCTGGTCCTGGTAGTACCACACCGGCGTGCCGTGCTCCAGGGTGACGAGGGGCGAGACGTTCGTGCCCTCGCCGATGTCGAGGACGACGAGCTGCCCGGCCGCGTCTGTGATCTCATGGCCGTCGGAGGACCGGAAGCGATAGAGGTCGTGCAGCTCCGCCTCGTCGGGGGACACCTCGGCCGTGAAGCTGTCGATGCTCAGGTTCTGGCCCACGAGGCCGACGTTCTGCTCCACGTCCGCCTCCCACAGACTGTCGTTGTCGAAGTACCAGTCCGGCTCGGTCGGCGAGCCGATGAAAATGCGGTTTTCCATCGCCTCACCTCTCGACCAGCGGGAACTGCGTGTTCTGCCACCAGTCGGTCCCGTCCGGGCGGCGCATGAGGAATTCCGAGGTCAGGTTGTTCGCGTACATGACGCGGGTGGCCGCGCCGTCCTGCGGGTCGTCGTAGGTGACGGTGACAAATTCCGGCGTCAGCGCCTGCAGGAGCTGACGGTTCCGGGGCCCGGGCAGGGGGCGGCATTTCCAGTCGGTCCGCATCTTGGTGGCGATCCGGTCACGGATCATGGTGCCGCTCTTGTTCCGTCCGGCGTTCGGGCCGTCGATGTCGTTGCGCTGCCATTTGAGGCCGCCGGCCGCGATGGTGTCGGTGTAATCCACGCCGTCGATGAGAAACGCCATGGCGCGTCCCTCCTTCCTTACGTAAAGTTTGAGATGAGAGAGAAGCCCTTTTCCTTCTTTACCGCGTTCCGGGCGTCGTAGGTCGCCCGGGCGAACTCGCGCTCGCCGACCTTGAAGATGGTGGTGACCGGACGGCTGGGCTCCCGGCTCTCCATGGCCCGCATCAGATCCCCGCCGAAGGCGGCCAGGAAGGCCTCGGGGCCTCCGCCGGAGCCGGCCGGGGCCCGGTAGGCGCTGCCGTAGCTCCCGGCGGCGGTCAGCCGGTCCAGCCGGTCCGCCAGGGAGCCGGCCACCTGGTCGATCCACCCGGCGTTGCGCTCCAGGGGCACCACGGCCTCCTTGCCGGCCTCGCCCACGCCGATGACGCTGGGGCTGTCGAATACGCCGCCGCGGGCGTACCAGTCCACGGAGATCTTCGGCACGGAGAGGACCCCTCCGACGCTCTGCCAGCTCCACGAGAAGTGCGGCATTTTGATGTTGATCGCGCCTAGGGTGAGATTGCTCCACCAGCTCTTCAGCCGGTCCCACAGGCCGCGGATCGAATCGAAGGCGTCCAGGACGGGGTTGATGATCAGGACCCTCAGATCCTCCATGAGATCCCGCCCCAGCTGGGCAAACCAGGCGTTGACCTCCTCATCCGTCGGCATGCCCAGCACACCGCACAGAAACCAGGCCGCGCCGCTTTTGTACTTGCTGCGGCCGTTGTCGCCGTCCGTATAGTTTGCCTTGAGCTTTCCGATGGCAAAGGTGATCCCCAGGCCCGCCAGCAGCCCGATGGCCGCGCCGCCGGGTCCGCCGACCATAAAGCCCAGGACCCCGCCCACGCCGCCGGCTATGCCGTAGTTCAGCCCGTCCACGATCCCGGACAGGATCTTCTGCCCCTTCTCGCCCAGCTGCGACTCGATGGTCTTTGCCAGCAGGGTGACGCCCACGCCGATGGTGGCGCCCAGCAGCGCCCCGGCCGGGCCGCCCACGGCAAAGCCGATGGCGCCGCCCACCAGGCCGTTCAGGCCGATCTCCAGCATGGAGGCGATCTCATTCCGGTCCAGCACCCCGTCATGGTCAAAGATGGCGGAATCGGCCACCAGGGTGAGCCCCAGCCCCAGCAGGGTGCCCACGATGGCCCCGGGCACGCCGCCCAGCATAAAGCCGGTACCGGCGCCCAGCAGCACACCCAGGCCGCTGATGGCCTTCTGGGCGATCTGCTCCGGGTTCAGGTCCTTCCAGTCGAAGAGGACGTCCTTTATTGCTAGTTTAAATGCGACCCTACGTGGTTGCGCAGAGTCATAACTATCCTTCATCCACTGCACCAGGTTCGTCAGCCAGGGGATGTCCCCCACCTCCTTGTCCAGCAGGCCCTGCATGGCCGAGGGAAGCGCCGCGGCGATGTCGCCGATGCCCAGGTCACCCAGACCGGCGCCGGCGCCCAGGCTCCCGGAGCCCGCCGAGGCCGTCACGTCGTCTCCCAGGATGTTCAGCTCGTCGAAGCCCAGGATCTTGTTCCGGGCCTCAGAGGCGGCCTTCCCGGCGGCGGTGACGGCGTCTCCCGCGTCGGAGGCTGCGTCGGCGGTGTCCTCCCAGGCGTCGCCGTAGCCCGAGACCCCGATGCTGACGGTCTTCCAGTCGGTCAGCAGGGGCGCGGTGCCGAAGACCCTCCCGAGGGAGTTTGCCGCCCGTTCCGCCCAGGCGGCCACAGAGCCGAGCGCCTCCGCCGCCTTCCACATCAGCGGCAGGAAGAGGGTCCCCACCGCCCGGGCCGCGGCGCCGAACTGCTCCTTCACGTCGCCCAGGGTGTTCGCCAGCTGCTGCTGCCGCCCCGTGGGGGTCTGGGCCAGGGCCTGGTTCATGCCTCCCACGCTCTGCTCGATGATTCCCGCCAGGGTGGCGGCCCGTTCCGATTCCGTGCCGTACTTGAGGATGGCCTCCTCCGCCTCGGTGAAGTAATAGCCGTAGCGGCGCAGGGCGCCGGTCTGGCCCTCCATGACCTTGCCCATCATGGTGGCGATGTTCACCGCGTTCTCCGCCGAGGCGGAAAAGCCGTACTGCTGGGCCACCATGTCGGTCATGGCGGGGATGAGGGTCTTGAGGCTGTCCGAGAGCCGCAGGTAGGTGGCCAGCTCCTGGGCCCCCGCCACCTGGGTGTCGTCCTCGATGATCCCGAGCCTCTGCTGGGCCTCGCACAGGTCCAGCACGCTCTGGATCTCCTCGTTCCGGGCGCCCATGGTGTTCCGCATGGCCGTGGCCAGCTTCATGGAGGCCTCCGACGCCTCGTCATAGGCCTCCTTGGCCTCCTGTACGGCGCCGGCAATGGCGTGGATGCCCACGCCGATGCCCAGGGCCCCCAGGGCGGTCCGAAGCCCCGCCATGGCGCCCTGGATGCCTTTGAGGCTCTGTCCCACGCCGGTCTGCAGCCCCTTCACGGACTTGGAGGCCTTTGTCATTTGGGTCGTGAAGCCGGAGACGTCCGCCCCCACGCGTACCATCATGTTTTTGATAACGGCCATTTACTCCTCCGATCCGCCGAAGAGGGCGTTCAGTGCCCGTACCTGGGCATACATCTCCTCGTCGGTCATGTCGTTCTTCCGGTCCTCCGGGAACATCCGCTCATAGCTGGGCGGGTTCTTCGCCCAGATCATGGTCCGCACCGCGGCGGCCAGGTTGTAGATCTTCAGCCGGGTCTGCCGGTCCTCGACCTCCGCCTGCTCCGCCCGGGCCTCCAGCATCGCGTCCAGCTCCCGGGGCGTCATCCTCTCCCACTCGGAGAGGGTGACGCCGATCCGGGCGGCGGCCTTCAGGCTGTCGCGGAAGTACCGGCCGGGGCCCCGGTCGTAGGGTTTGCCTCGTCCTCGGCGGCCAGCGCGGCCCGCGCCTTCTGCAGTCTCCGGCCGTAGGTGTTGGGCAGGGCCGCGGCAAAGCAGTCCTGCACCAGGGAGAAGAGATCCTCCAGCAGCATGTCGTCCAGCCAGTCCTCCAGCTCCTCCCGCTTCACGGCGGGGTCCTGGGTGCTCACGATGCACCACAGAAGGGCGATCTCGTTGTCGTAGGTGTCCAGGGCCTTCTCCAGGTCGGAGAGGGTGCACTTCGCGGCCCGGCAGAACATACGCATGGCCTTGTGCCCGAAGCGCAGCTCCCACAGCCGGCCCCCCAGCTCGACGGTGGGGGGCTCGATCTGCGGCCGCGCCGGGGTCTCCGCGGTCTGGTCCATTGTATTCTCGTCCATAGGGGGCCTCCGTTACGCGCTGACGGCGCTGGCCGCCAGCGTGGGCGTGCCGCTCACGGCGAAGGTCACCTCGAAGGTGATGGCGTCGCCGATCTCCGCGCCGGTGGTGAAGCCCACCACGCCGGCGTTGAAGCTCCAGGTCTTGCCGATCTTCGTCGGGAAGACGATCTGGCAGGGCACCACGTCGCCGCTGGCCAGAAGGGCGTAGCACTCGTCCTGGCCCTCGTCGTCGCCGTCCAGGAAACCGGAGGCGGTCAGATCGCCGACCTCCTTCCAGCCGGGGATCTTGTCCCTGTAGCCGGAGGTGTTGTCGAAGTCGGACACGTCGATGCTGTCGGCGTTGATCTGGATGCCGTTGATGCTGTTCAGGCCGCCGACCTTCTTGTTGTTCACCATCAGCTTCGTGCCGATGGAGTTTGATTTACTCATAGCGTGATCCTCCTTAAGATGGATTGTGTCCTGGTAGGACACGTCACAGCGGTGCGCTGCCGCTGTGCTTGAGCTGGTTCAGGATGGGCCGCAGGCCGGTGGGGAGAGGCGCCTCCCCGCCGACCGCGTCCCGGTGGTCGAAGTAATGCAGGGTCAGGGAGTGGACCGCCAGGGTGTACAGGCGGCTGTCCTCCTCCGGCTCCGGGATGCCGGCGCCGGCCAGGTACGCCTTCGCGGCAGGCATGAGCTCGTCCCGGATCAGGTCGTCCTCCTCGTCCCCGTCCACGTGCATGTACGTCTTGCAGGCTTCGAGGGCGGCAGCCGCTGCCTCCTCAGCCTCGGCGGCCAAAGCCGCTGCCGATTTCCCCGCCATGGTTTATCAGCCCTGGCTCAGAGCCTTGGAGTAGTAGACGAAGCCGTGGTGCCACACCACGTTGCCGCCCAGGGCCACATCGCCCAGGATGGTGTGCAGACGCTCCACGGATTTCACGGACTCGTCCACGCGGATCTCGTAGTCGCCGAAGAGGCCGAGGATGTAGTGCAGGGGGTTGCCGTAGATCAGGTCGCCGTCGCTCAGGGGGGGCGTCAGCACATAGGGGATCTGCACGCCGCCGTCGGCGATCACGCCGCGGTTGCCGTTGCCCTGGGGGGTGATGGTGAACAGGCGGCGCTTCTCGTTGGTGCCCCGCAGCTGGCCGATGGTCTTCAGGTCGCCCTTCTTCAGGAAAAGGGCCGCCTGGCCGCCCATCTCGCTGTCCGCGCCGTAGGCGAAGTACAGGTCGTCGAGGGTGTTCACGTCGATGGCGCTGTAGGTGTCCGCGGCGCAGATGGCGCTGCCGGCCTTGTTCACGGCGGTCTTGATGCCATAGGTCACGTCCGAGCTCACGCTGTAGCCGTTCACGATCAGGGCGGCCGCCTTCCGGCGCAGGGCGCGCAGGGCCATCCGCTGCACCTTGGCGTAATAGTTGGCCGGACTGAGCTTGGCGATGTTCCGGTCCACATAGCTCGTGGTAGTGACCTCCACGGGCTTGATCTGCGCGATGCCGAAGGTGGGATCGTCGCTGGCGGTGCGGGCCTGGCCGGAGTTCGTGCCGATGCCGCCCGCGGTGCCGTCGAACTCGCTCACGACATAGGGCTCCTCGTAGCCGGAAAGGCCGGTATAATCCTCCACCTGGACGAGATCCAGGATCGAGGAAATAGCGTCCTCGCCGCCGTGGATCTCGCTGCCCGCGCCCGTGGGCTGCACCAGGGTGCCGCCGATGGTCACGGCGTTGCGGAGACCCTTCAGGATCTCGCCGGTGGTGATCTTCACGCGCTCGTGGTTGAGGATCTTCTCGCCCCGGTCGGCCATCATGTCGCTCACCTCTCCCGCGCTCATGCGGTCGGTGTCGATGACGGTCTCCTGGGCGGCGATCAGGGCCTTGACGTCCTTGATCTGACCGTCGATGTTTTTGAGCTCCTCCATCTTGGAGTCGAAGGTCGCCTGATCGTTGCTGTTCAGGGCGTTCTCCGCCGCGTCCAGGCAAGCCTTGCGGTCCGCGGCCAGTGCGATGAGTTTTCTCTTCATGTTGTTACCTCCAAAAAGATAGTATTTATAACAGCGGCCGGGCCGCGGTTATTTGCTGTTGTTGGATCCTCTCGCGAGGATCAGTGCCAGGGCCACCAGGCCAACGCCCGCCGTGATGATCCCGGCGGGGAGAAAGATCATCCCCACCCCGGCGGCCAGGGCTGCCACGCCCAGCAGGAACAGGACCGTCACCATCACGCGCCGCCCCCGTTTCCGCCCGCGGCGCGCTGCCGGCTAAGCTCCGCCCAGTCCGCCAGGGGCACATAGTTGAGGCTCGCGTAGTGGTCGTCGCCGCCCTCCACGTCGGGCATGTCCTCCAGCGCCCGGATGTCGTTCACCGAGAAGCCGCCGTTGTCCCGCATATTGCGGTACCACGCGCCCCGGCTCTGGAAGTCGCCCCGAAGCTCGTTCATGAGGTTCCCGCGGACTCGCAGGCCCCGGCTGATGTCCTGGGGCGTCAGGAGCTTGTAGAGGAGCTCCTGCTCCCACCCGGTGGCGTTGGGGTGCAGGGTGCCGACGACGTACTCGATGGCGTTCTGCTCGTTGGAGCTGTAGCTCTGCTTTCCCGCCTGGAGCTTGTACAGGGGCACGCCGAAGAACCGCGCGATGTCCTCCACGGAGAGCGCCGTCTGCTCGACGAACTGGGCGTCCCGGTTGGAGATGGAGAGGGGCTTGTAGTCGAGGCCCAGGTCCAGCACGGCGATCCGCTGGGCGTTCTGGGGGCCGCTGTGCCGCTTCTCCCACTCCTCGCGGATGCGGTCTTTCTTGCTGATGGTCCGATGCGTCCCGTCCGGGTCCGTCACGGTCAGCTCGCCGGAGAGGTCGGACTCCGTCCGCAGGATGCCGGAGGGCTGTCCCCCGTTCTGGTAGTAGCTGCTGCTGTATTCCTGGGCGGCCCGGGCGGCCAGGATCGTCTCCCGGGCCCGTTCCAGGTAGCCGATACCCTTGTATCCGTTCCGGGTGAAGGCCGTCACGTGGATCACGTCCATCCGGCCGCAGGTGACGGTCTCCCCGGTGAAGGGGTGGGTCAGGGTGTACCGCAGCGCCCCGTCGGTGAGAAGCTGCACGGTCCACTTGCCCCAGGGGATGGGCACGAGCTCCACAGGCGCCAGGGTCCGGGGATCCCGGCGGATCCAGGCGACGCCGTTGCCGCTGCACACGCGCTCGGCCTCCACCTGCTTGCGGAAGGCAAACGGCGTCTGCCAGGGGTTGGGGCGCAGGTTCATGAGCTCCAGCACCGGGTGCTGCACCCGTTCGCGGGTGGCCGCGTCGTAGATGAAAAACGGCATCTTCCCCATGCTGTCGCTCAGGATGTCGATGCACCGGCTCACCGTGGAGAGCTTCATGGCGCTGTCCAGATCCGTCCGGATCGGGCTGCCGGAAAGGCCGAGGCTTTCCACCGTCACGGCGTCCCGCGCCGCCGGGGGGTCCCTGGGCCGGTCGCCGGGAAAGAGGGACGCAAGGCCCCGTTCCAGTCTGTTCATACCGGCCTCGCTCTCTCCAGGTCAATGACGGCCTGGAGCCTCCAGTCGGCGATGAGGTCTTCCACCGTCTCCGCGTCCGCCCGGTCGATCACCGGCGCCGCGTCGGTCGTTTCCGGGGCCGCCGGCGCGCCGCTGCGGTCCACCGGGTGCCCGGGGGCCTCCGCCATCGTCCCGGCCCGCACGGCGGCCTCGTAGCGCTCCAGGAGGGCCGTGGGGGCGGGGGAGAGGCTTGCCATGTTGCTCACGAGGATCCCGCCCTGCTCCCGGAGGCGCTGCGCTGCCTCCTCATCGGCGTCGAGGATCCCGTCCACGAGGCCCAGGTCGATGGCGTCCTGCACCGGCATCCAGGTGCTCTCGTCCACGAGCGCCTCGAAGCGGTCCCGGGACGTCTTCCCCGCGGCCTTGATGACGTAGCCGTTGATGATCGACGCACGCACGCTGTCCAGGAAGTTCAGGAGCTCCCGCGCGCCGTCGTTGTTCACGTACCCGCCCCACGTGCTGGGCTGGTGGATCATGACCTGGGCCACGGGGGAGGCCAGCACCGTGTCGCAGGCGCTGCACACCGTGGTGGCGGCGCTGGCCGCCATGGCGATGATGTGCGCCTCCGTGCGGGCGCGGCAGCCCTGCAGCAGGCCGAAGATCTCAAACCCCGCCCAGACGTCGCCGCCGGGGCTGTTGATCTCCAGGATCAGGTCCTCGTCCGCGCCCAGCTGCTCGATGGCCTCCCGCACCAGCCGCGGGCAGCAGTGCGGGATCTCGAAGAGACTGTAGATCCAGTCCCACTCGTCGCTGACGATCTCGCCGTAAAGATTGATTTTCATCCGCTGATTCCCTCCTCGGTTACGTTCTCCGTCTGGTAGTCCAGCCGGACGTTGTATATCCTTCGGTACAGACCCACCTCGGCCTCGTAGAGATCCGGAGAGCTCTGGTCCATCTTCGTATACTCCACCAGCACCGCGCCCTTGAGGCCCGCGGCCTCGTCCTCCGACGGCGTCCGGTAGGTCTTGCCGCGCATATCCAGCACCGCCTGTTTTGCCTGGGCGCTGATCAGCTGCAAGGCGCGGTGGCTCGCGGCCACCAGGTGCAGCGCCGCGGCGAAGCTCTGCAGGCCGGAGGGCCCGTCCAGGCACTCGTCCTCACTGTCCGCCGCCGGGATGTAAAAGGCGAAAGGCGGAGCCGCGCTTTTCGGCGGCTGCAGGGAGCTCACCTTGTCCAGCAGCGCCGGCACGGTCTCCAGCGCCGCCGCCAGGGCAAACTCCGGGCTCATCCGTGCTGTGCTTCCTGCCATTGCTTGTCAAGCTCCTTTCCCATGGTGTCGATCATGATCTGCTTTGCCTCGGGCTCCGCCTGCTCCGCGCCCTGGCGCATAAAGTGCAGGCCGGGCACGTAGCTGTAGCCGCCGCCCTTCGACCGGGTCAGGTAGCCGTATTCCTGGGAGGCGGGGTAGTAGGCGTGCCCGCCCTTGGTGGTCCTGCTTCCGGCGGCGCCCGGGTTCTTCACGGGCTTCTGCAGCACGTCGTTGTAGGCTGGGTCAAATGTGACCTCGTAGACCTTTTTGCCCCTGGCCCGGCTCTTCTCGGCCTTGCGGATGATGGCGCGCTTCAGGGTCCCGGTTTCGACCGGCACAGTGCCATACTTGATCGCCCGTCTCACCGGCGTGATGCCCTTGGAGGCCGCCTTCGTGACGGCCTTCTGGGGGCTCTTGCCCATCTTGTCCAGGGCCTTCACCATCTTCACCAGGCCCCGGGTGTCGAAGGTCACCTCCGCGCCGCTCATCGCCACACCTCCGCGGCCTTGATGAGCTGATACCGCCGGTCCCCGTCCAGGTCCAGCGGCGGGGAGAGCAGCCGGAAGACCCGGTCCCCGCAGGTGGCCCGCAGACTCACCGCGTCATAGCCCCAGAGTCGGTACCGGAGCTTGATGTTGTGGGTGACCTCGTTCTGCTCCTGTCCGGCGGCCATGAATTCCCGGCTGCCGATGGTCCGCACCTGGGCCCATACGGTCAGCACGTCCTCCCAGTTGTCGTCGTCCAGGTATTGATAGTCGCCCACGATGTCGGCCTCTCCCACAAAGCGCTGGAAGGTCACGCGCCTGTTGAGCTCCGCCGCGTCGTCATATCGTGCCATAGCAAACACCTCCCGTGTCCTAGTAGGACACATTACATCGTCCACCCGGACTCCAGCCGGTCGCTGAGGGTCGGATTATTTCGTCGGATCAGGGCTCTGGCCAGCGCGTTCATCATCGCGGCCACCGGGTCGATGCGCTGCGTATCGTCCTTGTGCTTCTTGGAGAGCTTCAGGTCGCCGTAGTTGTTTTGAATCTCCACGGCGTTGGCAAGGCACCAGAGTGCAAGGCCGGACTCCTCGATGACGATCTTGCCCTGCAGCAGCAGCTCCCGGAAGCCCTTCACGGCCAGATTCTGGCCGGCGCAGGTTTGGCTGATCTCCACGCACCAGTCCTCGTTATTGGCCTCCTCGCAGAGCTTGATGGCCAGGTCCGTGGCGTTGTGCCCGTCGTAGCAGACCTCCAGCACGCGCCAGCGGTGATCAAGCTGCCCAGCGTGGATCCAGTCGGCCACGTAGCTGTTGTCGGTCACGTCGCCCGGCGTCAGCGTGCACCAACTGCGCTTGGCCCACGCCCGGTACTCGATCCGGTCGCTGTGCTCGTGCTTGGTGGCCGCGCCCTCCGGGAGAAAGCCGTGCATCTTCACGGCCACGCGCCCGTCGGGGAGAAGAAAAACGGCAGCGACGCCGGAGAGGTCGATCCGCTTGCCCAGGTCGAAGCCGCACCAGCATTCCAGCCCGTCGGTGAGGGCCGCGAACCGCTCCGGCGGCACCATGGCCCTGCGGGCCAGTTCCCGGCAGGTCTCGTCCAGGTAACTGTTCTCGGCGGCGGCCTGCCAGCGGTCCATGCGCCGGGTGAGAAATTGCCGGATCTTTGTGGCGTCGTTCGAGCCGTAGGCCGCGGTGTACTCGCTCTCGATCTGGTCCCGCAGCGCCCGGCTGTAGGCGTTGTCCTCCCGCAAACAGGGGTTTGCCATGCACCAGAGGCTCTTGTCGTGGGGATCCGCACCCTCCGGCAGCTCCCGGATCATAACGAAATAGCGGTCGTCCCGCACCAGGCCGTCCAGGATCCGCCGGGCGTAGGCTTCCTCCTTGTAGCAGGGCTTGTTCTCGGCGTCGTCGCCGGCGGTGGTGATCACGGCCATAAGGCTCTGCCAGCGCTTGCCAAAGGCGTTGAGCTCGATGTCGTGCAGGTCGCTCGTCGGGTGGGCGTGATACTCGTCGATGACGACAAAGGTCGGCGCGCCCGAGTCCTTGTTTTTGACGTCCTTCGAGAGGGCCCGCATCCGGCCGCCCAGCTTTTTATGCTTCACCGGCAGGCTCTTCGGGATGATGAGCCGCGCCGCGATCTTGGGCGATACCTCCGCGATCTCCTTGGCGTCGCCGAATACGCGCATGGCCTGCAGCCGGTCCACGGCCACGCAGTCCACCTCCGGGCTCCGCTCGTAGACGGCCTCCTCCGGCCGGTACGGGGGGTAGAGGGCGTCTCCGCACATATGGTACAGGCACTGGCCGGACTTCTCGGTGGATTTAAAATTGCCCCGGGCGCGCTTTTCGTAGGTCACGGTGAACCGCCGCGCGCCGGTGTCCTTGTGCACCCAGCCGTACACGCACCCGAGGTCAAAGATCTGCCAGTCCTGCAGCTTGATGGGCTGCCCGGCCTCCGGGCCGCGGCTCTGGATGCACAGGGAAAACCAGCGGAGGATCCGGTCGGCGCGGGTGGTGTCGAAAACGTAGGGGAAGTCCTCGTCGCCCACGCGCTGCAGGTCGTCCAGATGGCGCTGGCACGCCTTGATCTCATACGGCCCGCACTTTTCCAGGAGCTTGCCCTGCGTGACCTGCTTGGCGTAGACCGAAACAGGATGGTGCAGGCCGGTCTTCCGGCGCTCCGGCATATCAGACCAGCCGGGCCAGGCCCTTGGCCTCCAGGTCCAGCGCGCGCTCCCAGGAGCACGGGAAGCGGTCGCCCTTCTCCCGGATGAGCTCCGCCTTCAGGTCGCGGAATTTCACGGCGGCCTCCGCCGTGACGCCCTGGGCCTTTTCCTCCGGCCAGCTGCTCGCACCTGGCGCCAGCAGCTCCGGCCAGCGGTCCGGGCGCGGCGTGTACTTGAAGCGCTTGAGGCCCTTGTAGATCTGCGCCACCGGGATCTCGCTCATGTCGAAGGGCAGCACAAAGGCGTTAACGCCGTCCTGGATGCCCATTTCCTCGCATACCGGGATCGCGGTGACGATCACCGGTGTGCCGACAGCCAGGGCCTCCACGATGCTGTAGCTGTACGCCTCACTGTCGGAGAGCTGCACCAGGTAGTCGGCGTCGGCGATGTCGTCCAGGATGCCCAGCCGGGGCGCCCGCAGCGTGATGTTGGGATGCCGAAAGCCGCTCCGGTCGTTGGTGTACACGTCCCAGCGCCAGGGGATGCCCGCGGCGTCCAGAGCCTGGGCCAGCAGTTCCATCCTGGCCTTGCCCTTCTCTGGCGTCAGCCGCGTGGCGCTGATCAGCCGCAGCACCTTCCGCGGCTTGTCTACGATGAAGGGGTTGTAGATCACCGCCGGCTCGATCCCGGTCAAAGCCTTGAAACCATCTGCCGCCACCTGGCTCACCGCCAGATAGTGGTCGATCTTCTCGTGCACCGGCGGTTTCAGGTAAGAGTAAACCGACGCACTGTAGTCGGCGTGGAGGATCAGGTTATACTCGTCGGCATCCACATGATCTATGATGTCAATGGTGTAGTTGAAAAACGCCTTGCGGCAGCGGATACGCTGCCCGGTAAAACGGACGCAGCGCACCAGCTCACGCATCCGGCGCAGCTGCGCCGGATCCGCCGTCCGGTAGAGCACCGTGATGTCTCGGTCGCCGTACTTTCGTGCAAGCATCCAGAACATCGTCTCGATCCCCCCGATGGCGTTGATGTTGGAAAAATAGAAAACATTCCCGTACATGAAAAAACTCCTTTATCCGTGGTTCTCCCCGCCGCGCCCGTCCAGCCAGGCCACATAGCCGCGCTCCGTCTCCGAGAGGGTCCAGACCGTGGCTGCCGCTCTCTCCGCTGCCGCTCTCTCCGCTGCCGCTCTCTCCGCCGCCGCTCTCGTGGAGAGGAGGAAGCCGCCGCCGAAGATGGAGGTCCCGGCCGCCCTCTGGGCGTCCAGGGCGGGCACGCGCAGGCTGTCCCGCTTCCGCAGGGTGTAGGCCACGCCGTACTTGCACCACCGCTGGGCGATGGCCGCCGTCAGGATATGGTCGGGATAAACGTACCTCGGCAGCTCCACCTTGTCGGCGCGCAGCCGGTCGCGGTTCGCCTTGTCGACGAGCCGGTAGAGCTCCGGCACGGTGCGGACGCGGATGTCCTCCGGCTCGAGATTAGTCAGGAAGGACGTGGGTACCTCGGCGCCGTTTTCGTAAGTCACCGTCACGCCGAGGGGCAGCATGGCGCAGCCGGTCTCTGCGGCCGCCGCGGAAAAGAGGGTCAGCGCCGGCGCGAAGAGGAAAAAGCGCACGCCCCTGCCGCCGTAAAAGCGAAGGATCTCGCTCAAAATCGAAAAGGGCGGGTTGTCAACCACGACGGCTCCCGGCGGGTATTCCTCGCTCTGGTAGTCGCCGCCCGGGTAGAAGGGCCGCAGGAAGGCGGCCCGGTCGACGCCGTACTCCTTCGCCGCCCACCCGGCGACGGCCTCGTAGATCTCCGGCGGCGTGTAGCAGTCGTCGGTGGTCTTCTTGGCCTTGAATTTATCCACAAAGGCCAGGTACTCCTCGTCCTCCCAGCCGTCGATGGTCATGTTCTCAAATTCCGCCATGCCGTCCCTCACGCGAACAGGTCGTCGTCGGGATCCTCCGGTTCCTGCTCGGCCATGCGCCTAGCCAGCCGAGCCCGGCTTTCCGGCGTGAGGCCCAGCTTCGAGGCGTAGCTCAGCACGCTCGCCTCGATCGACCGGATCTCCTTGAGCACCTCAAAGTCGTATTTGGTGAGGAGCTGCCCCCGCCGTCCCTCCAGTGTGTCCCGGAGAGCCTGGAGCCGCACCAGCTGCCGGCAATAGATCTCCAGCACGTCGGTGTCGAGCCGGTCGAGGATCTCGCAGCCCTCCATATCCGCGAGCACGCGGTCCCAGATCTTCCGCTCCTCCGTCTTCCGGGTGAAGCTCTTCGGAGGCTTCGGGGTCCGAGCCGGACCGAGTGCCGTCTCCGCCTGCTCCCTGGCCTCGATCTCCTCGAGGGTCAGGTGCTTGCTCATATTGTCCAGGGCCTTCACCGGCGTCGGCATGGTGATCACCTCCGTCATCGGGGAATTTTTTATGCACACGAGGGGAGCCGGGGCATTAGGGGCGGGGCGCCGAAAGTTTCGAGGCCCGGGGGGAGGGGCATCTGATGCCCCGCGCCCGCGCTCGCGCCGGCGATGCGGCCCGCGCCTGGCCGCGTGTGCGGCTGCGCGGACGTAGCTTCCGCCGAAAAAGCCCGGTCGAAAATCAGCCCTTTTCGAGCCGATCCCGTGCCTGTTCCCGCGCCGTCTTCTGGTCGTGGTGGTACTTGCAGAGGCTCTGCAGGTTGCCCGCGTCCGTGAACAGCGCCCAGTCCCCGCGGTGCGGCGTCACATGGTCCACCACCGTGGCCCTTGTCCGGACGCCCGCCGCGGCACAGGCCCGGCAGAACGGCTCCCGGATCAGCTGCGCGGGCCGCAGTCTCTCCGTCCAGATCGGCAGGTTGTACCAGCCGTGCCACTCGGCGCTCATGCGCCGCTTATGCTTTGGCCTGTGCCGATCGCACCAGCCATCCCGCGTCAGCACGGGGCAGCCGGGATGCCGGCAGGGCCGCAGCGGTCGCTGTGCCATGGGATCACCTCCGGGACATACAAAAAGCCAGGGCCAGCATCAACGTGTCATGCACGTCATTGCTGGCCCTGGCCCTCTAGGCACTGGCCCTGTTTAAGCGTCAGCGGTATGTCGTTTTTGCAGCGGCGGCAGTGCACATACACGAGCGCCGCGGTCTCGTCCGGCCGGATCCGCTTGAGGCGGTTGTTCCCGCAGATCGGGCACGTGACCCAGCCGTCCTTCACTTTCACCAGTCTATCAGATTTTCCGCTTGCCGTCAACGGTTTCACCCCTTTTTGTCCTCAAAATAATATAGATTTCAAGGCTGAAAAATTAAATAAAAAGGTTCAGCGCCGCCGCCTCGGTCTGCGGCGTCTGGCCCTGGGAGCCGGGGCAAAGGCCTCGCCGGAGAACCGGTACTTGATCACCCGCCAGCTCGCCCACTCGGTGCGCCGCCCCTCGTCCAGCAGGACGGTGCTGCCGTCGGGCGGCGTCAGCTCGTAATCGTCCGGGACGGTCATGGTGTCCACCTCCGGGCGCTTCGCGTTCCGCGTGCAGCTCCAGCCGTGCAGACCGGGCTTTGATGTATACTCCTGGCACTCGCGCAGCTCCTTGGTCATGTACCTGGCCACGGCCTTGAAGTAGTTGTCCGGCTCTTCCGCATCCGGCTGCCACCACTCCGGAGGATCCTCGCCCGGCTCCGGTTTTCCCAGCTTGCGGATCTCGATCTCACTGCCGTAGATCCAACAGCTGCGGATCATTTCATAATCCCGGCCGGTGTTGTCCAGCACGACGTGCTGGTGCCAGCGTCCGGATGAGGATGTAAGGATCTCCGGCGCCCAGAACACCACCGGCTCGGGCAGGCCCGCGGCCTTGCGCGCCGCCCGCAGCTTGGCCAGGAAATACTTAAAGCGGAGCTGTGCCTCCCTGCGGTCCTTCGGCATGTGCTGGTCGTCGTGAGTCAGCGTCACCACGAGGCCGCTGCCGGGCGTCGGGAAATTCACGGCCAGCATGAGCTCGAGCTTTTGGTAGCTGTAGATCTGATTCATCCGGCGCTGGGCGTCGGTGCTGGCCCGGTGCTTTGCCGCCCGCTGCGGCGGCGTGTCCCGCGGGCGGACCCGGTCATACAGCGCGGCCACCTGGATCCCGCCGGCGTCGATTCGTTTCAGTGTTTTGGCCACGGTCTAACCTCCTTGGATGTGTCAGACCGTGGCCCTATTGGCTCTCGTCCTATGTCAAATAGATTTGAGTGGCGCGCCGCCTGTCAGGGCAGCACTTCCCGGATGTCGAAGGGCGCGGCGTCGTCCACCGTGACGAACGGGCAGGCGTCCCTGTTCAGCGCCTTCACCTCGTCGTTCACAGGCGTCTCCGGGTTCCAGTACGCGCCGTCGTAGGTCGGCATGTGCCGGTAGGCGAAGAGCTTGCCGTCCCGGTCCCGGGCGAGGAAGTGATAGCCCTCGTCGTCGAGCTGTTCGAGGAGCTCCATCTCCTCGACGATCAGCGCCATCGGATCGTCGGCCGGATCCTCGATCACGTCCGCGTCGATCAGCGCGGCCTCGGCCTCGTCCATGGTGGACTCGACGAGCACCGACTGCTCGTTCTTCCGAAGCCAGATGTTGATGTAGTGGATTCCGTCAATGTCGGCAAACTCACCGCCGACCGCCGCGATCTCGGTCGGGTCCACAAAGTAATTGCCTATCTTGATTAACATGGATGTCCTCCTTCGGTTGGTGAGTTTTTCCGGGACCACTCCAGGAGGTACTCCTCCATGGAGCCGCCGCGGGCATAGTCTTTGGTGTCGACCCGCCCGCACTTCAGGCAGACGCGCCGGACCTGGATGAACAGCGGGGAATTGTCCCCGGGGCCGTGGGTGTAATGCCAGGCGATGACCCTCCAGACATGGCGGCAGAACAGCCGCCCAAAGGTTCGCGCCATGGCCGTCACCGTCCTTTCAGCAGGAGCAGCTTCTGGAAGGTGGTCAAATCGGGATTCTTCCAGACCCAGCACCCGTACCAGACGGCGGCGGCGATAATGACCGCCAGAACGATGGATAAAAGCAAATTGTCGTCTTTCATGCGTCTTTCTCCTTCGGTTTCTCGCAGCGCTCGAAGCTGATCACCCACACCCAGGGATTGGTGGCCCAGCCGTAGCGCTCGCGGTCGGCGGGCTTGATGGTGCTGTCCCATAGGTCGGAAAATTCGCCACGGTTTGTATCAAGCATTCCGCACTCACCGAGGGTGCTGCCATCATCGTCAAGAGCGTCAACACAGCAGGGCCATCTGTAGCTATCGACGCACTCCCGGCAGGTGTCGCCGATGTCAATACCCTCGGCCTCAACCGAAAGGATAGGGGTAGTTGGAGCATTGAAACTCTCTTGCAGCCGCTCCACCCGCACATCCGTCACCCGGAGGAATAGCCGTGCCGCCTCTTTCGGCATGTGGATGGAGGGACGCCATCTATCCACGAAGGCCAGCGGATAGGGAGAAGCAGAGCCATCTGCTTTATAGACATATCCGCCCGTCCACTCCGCCCACGTCTCCCGGACATACAGGACATCTCCGGGCCGATATGGCTCCATAAGTACGACTATTTCGCCGTTCTCGGCTGTAAAACACTGCCAATGGCGGTCGAAGGTACTGTTCGGCTGCGGCTTTATAACCCTCCGCGTCTGCGTTTTTCTTCCGTCCAGGATCGCCCGGACCATTTCCGTGTTGAACAGGATCGGCTTCACGTCCCGTCACCTCTGTACGGCCCGAAGGCGCGGGTGCCGTCGGCGGCGAACTCGGCTTCGTGGCGGTCGATGGCGGCCATCGCTTCGGCGTCGACCGGATCCGGCTCGCTCAGGCCCATGAAATAGACGGTCGAAGAGAACAGCTCCAGCCACTGGTCGGGCCTGCCCTCGATGATCTCCCCGCAGCAGGGGCACCGGTCGCCGTTGCGATAGATCTTCATGTCTTCACCTCCGGGATTTCCCCGCTTCCTGTGGGCAGGCCCCAAAGAGACAGGATCAGCTCGAGCGTCTGTATGTCATCCGCATTTGGCGTCTTGCATGGTCTTCTCATTGGCGCCGTGGACTGAACGAAGTCGATGACCTGTTCCGCGGTGAAGCCATCCCGGGACGGAAAGTGCTTCTTGCTGGCATAGTTTGTCACCGTGGAGTATGGTCTTCCCGTGGCGATAGATACGTCGATGGCGCTGAAGCGTTTCACTTTCATTCGTCCTCGTCCTCCTCCGGGCCGTCGACCACGGCCCACCAGCGATAGCGGCCGGGGAATGCCTGGTATGCGCGTAGGAAGCTCGTACCCGGTACGGTCTTAAGTCCGGCGTCGCCCCAGGCGATGATGTCCGCAAGATCAATATCTTCGTCCGGAAAATCGCCTTCCTCGGTGTCATACCACACATCGGTAAGCGCGGGCGTCCGGACGGTATCCGCCTGGAACGCGTTCAGATCGTTTTCAATCCACACCTCCGCGACAAGCTCAAGAAACTGTTTGATCGTATATCGCCGCTCATAGCGCGTGTATTCATCCAGGATCACATGACATGGCGGTCGCAACTCGACATTGTAGCCGGGGCCGCCGGCGCCGCGATGGGACCGGCAATCGCGCATAAGGGCTTCGATCTGCTCCTGGATCGACTTCTCCGGCGTGATGCCCAGGGCAGAGGCAGCCGTCCGAATGGATGTTATCCGCCGGTATGCGTCCTTTGGCTTCAGCCAGACGGTGGAGTCGGCCGGCAGTTTTTTCGTCTGTGGCGTCGGCGGCGGGGCCTCTTTCGGAAGCCGGCCCGCTGCCCGCTGGACGTTTTCAACGGTAAATGGGAGGTTGGCCTCTGCGAGATCATCCCATATTTGGTCCTGTTTCGCGTGGTCGAATTTGGAAAACTCATAGGCTACGGATTCATTGAGCTCCCCTTCTTCGTACTGCTCGCGGAGGCCGGGGGCCAGCCTGTCCCGGATGACCTTCAGCCGGGCGAGCTTCGACCGGCTCATGCCGGAGAGCTTGCTCACCCAGTCCCGGTGCCGGCCGGGGAACTCGTACCCCTCGTCCTCCAGGCGGCGGATGCAGTCGGATATGCGCTCGGCCTGCTGGGCCTCGTCGGCGCTCGTGAGCTTGCGGTTGTCCGCGTTGCCGAGGAGGAGCTGCAGCTCCCGCAGGGCCGGCGACGCGGCCGAGGTATCCACGATGCAGGGCACGCCGCCGTCAAAGCGCTTGGAGCCCTGGTCGATCAGCAGCCCGATGGCCGCCCGGCGCCGGTGTCCCGAGATCACCTCGACGGAGTCGTCCGCCAGGGGCCGCACCCGCAGCGGCTGCTGCAGCCCCACGAGCTCGATGCTCCGGGCGAGATCCGGCAAGCCGTCCATGCTGTAGCCGTTGTTCTCCGCCGGGCGGATGTTTTCCCAGGCGATGTATCGGATCTGCTCCCGGCCGGTACCCGATTTGGACACGTCCTTCATGAGCGCAGAAAGGTCAAATTCAGCCATTTCCCGCGCCTCCCTCCAGATACGCCCGGACGAACCGGCGGTAGCTGACGCAGGCCGCCGACTTCGGCGAGCTCTCCACCAGCGGCTTCTGGGCAAAAGTCATGTCATCGACCTTGTCGGATCGGTGGATAACAGGGAAGATGGGGAAGTCGGAAGCATAGAGCACCTCCAGCGCCGCCTTGATGCGGTCGGAGCGGTAGACCATCACGGGCAGGAGCCCGGCCACCCGCAGGACGGGGTTGATCTCCTGCATGTTGCGGACCTGCCGGATGAGGTTTGCCATGCCGCGGAGGGAAAAGGCGTCGAGCTTGATGGGGATGACGACGTCATCCGCCGCGAGGAGCGCCGCCGCGCTCGCCGCGCTGAAGGCCGGCGGGCAGTCGATGAGGCAGTGGTCGTAGGAGCCCGCGAAACTGACCAGCAGCCGCCGGAGATCCTCGACGTGCGCCGTCTTGCTCTTGACCGCGGAGAGGTCGAGATCCATGAGGCTCTCGTCCGCCGCGAGAAGCGAAACGCCCGGCAGGGAGGAGGGCTGGATGATCGGATTGAGGTCGATCCGCCGGAGCAGGTCACCCATGGTGGAGTATCCGGGCTGGCCGCCCAGGAACTCGGTGGTGTTTGCCTGGCTGTCCGCGTCCACCACCAGGACGCGCTTTTTGTAGTCCTTGGCGAGGATCGCCGCCATGTTGACGCACGTGGTGGTCTTCGCCACGCCGCCCTTGAGATTGAGGATCGCTGTTGTTCTCATGATAACCTCCTTGATTTGTCAGTATTTGAAGCACTCGTACCCGATGCAGCCGGGGTTGTCTCCCATGATGTACTCCACGCGGTACCAGCGGTGGTCGGCGTGGATCTGCACGATGGTGCCGGTGACCGGCGTCATGAGGATGCCGCCGAAGCCGGCGCTGTTGTCGTAATTGCACGAGGGGATGAAACGGACCTTGTCTCCGATCCGCGGCCCTTGCGCCGGGAGAATGGGGTCGCGCTGGTCGATGGCGATCAAAACGGGATGTCCTCCTTGTCGTCGATGTCCTGGAACATATCGCCCTGCCGCTCCTTCCAGTCGGCGGCGTCGGCCCGGGCCTGCCGCTCGGCCTCGCGCTTTGCGTCCATGGCGGCGAGCTTCTCCCGGCGCTTTTTGTCCGCCTCGCTCTCCACCGGATCGACGTACACAAACCGCATCCGCGAGGGCCGGAACTGGAGAACGACGCGCCCCAGGGGACCGTCCCGGTTTTTTGCCACCTGCAGGATCCGGTTGCCGTAGGGGTCGGTCGGTTCCACGAGGTCCAGCAGGAGGATGATGTCCGCGTCCTGCTTGAGCTGCCGGCTCTCCCGAAGGTCCTCCTTGGTGATGTAGCGCCGGCGGCCCTTTTTGTCAGTCTCCGGGACCGTGACCTGCGAGAGGCCGATGACCGTGACGCCGAGCTCCTGGGCCATGGCGTGCAGGCCGATGGAGATCTCCGTCACCGCGTCGTAGCGCTCCCGGCGCCGCGTGGGGATGAGCTGGACGTAATCGATCACGATGACCCGGAATCCCTTGGCGATGGTCTTGGCCCGGAGCTGGTCGACGGTGTACCGGGCGCTCTCCTGGATGTACAGGTTTTTCTCGCCGAAGTCCGTCGCCGCCTGGATGATCCGCTCGATCTCCCCGCGCTCCAGCCCCTTCGCCTTGATCCGGCTCAGGCTGACGTCCGCGTCGTTGGCGGCCAGACGGTCCGCGGCGTCGGCCAGGGTGGTCTCGTAGGAAAAAAAGCCGACGGATTTGCCCGCCTTGGCGATGGCGAGGGCAAACTGCAGGGCCAGCGCCGTCTTGCCGACGGAGCTGTCCGCGCCCAGGAGGATAAAGCGCCCGGGCCCGGCGTGCAGCTTTTTGTTGAGGGCCTCGATGCCCCAGTCGAGATAGTCGGGCGGGGTCTTGTCGGCCTGCCGGGTCAGCAGGTCCGCGAGGAGCTCCACATAGCTCCGGCCCCGGTCGTTCGGCCGCTCGGCCAGCAGCCCCGCGGCCCCGGCGAGCAGCTCCTTTGCCCGGTCGAGGTCCGTGCCCTCGCTGAGGATCTCCATGCAGGCCCCCTGGATCTGCCGCAGCGTGCGCCGGTCCCGAAGGATCCGGGCGTACTCCATGCAGTTGGCCGCCGTGGGCGTCAGATCCATGACGGCGATGAGCTTCGGCGCGTAACCCTCGTCCCCGAGCTGCCCGAGCACGGTCGTGACGTCCACGTTGCCGTGGCGCTGGAAGATCTCCCGGATGGCCTCGAAGACGTGCCGGAGCTCGCCGTCGGTAAAATGCTCCGGCGTCAGCTCCTGCATGAGCATGGGGACGGTGCGGTCGTCGATCAGCATGGAGCCGATGACGCTCACCTCCGGGAGGTTCTTTTCCAGGCTTGCGTAGTCCGCTACCATTGCTCGCCCACCAGCCTTTCCTCGGGGGCGTCGGCCTCCGGCGCCGTGTCGGGCTCGTCCTCCCAGCGGCGGTTTCGGAGCCACCGGCAGGCGTAGGGGATGCCGATGCCGCGCTGCCATTCGTCCGAGGTCTTGGCTCGGTCGAGCGCAGCACTCATGACGCGCATGAGTTCGCGGTCTGGTTTCAGCCTGTCCCACTCGCGCCGGGCGGTGGCCTTGTCCTTGCGGCCCTTCTTGGGGTACGCCCGCCAGAAGCGCTCAAACATCTCCGGCTCCCAGCTCGTCGAGCTCGCCGGCGCATGTTTTGTTCCTTTCGTACTTTGGTTAAGTAAGTTATTTATTTGTGGCGGATTCTCCGTCAACGGTTTTCCCGCTGACGGTTCCGCCGCTGACGGCTCACCCGCTGACGGGTTTTCAGTCAACGGTGGATTTTCGGCGGCGGTCGGTGCCTCGTACAGGGTGTAGTCGTTCCCGGCGAAGCTGCCGTGGCTCCCGCGGGTCTGCTCCCGCACAAGGTAGCCCGCGGCCTCCAGCTCCATGAGCGCCTTCCGCACCGCGTCCCGGCCCTCGACGCAGATCGAGGCCAGGCCCTTGACGGTGTAGTCCCAGTCCTCCGGGAAGCTCAGCATCTTGCTCATGAGCCCCACGGCCCGCAGGCTCAGCCGCCGGTCCCGGAGGTGGTAGTTGGCCATGGTGGTGTAGTTTGCGTTGTGCTCCACGCGGATCACGCCCATGCTCCGTCACCTCCTTGACATCCGCCGGAAAGTCTGATAAAATAATTTTGTTCTCGTGATAGCCTTTGTGCTACCACCGCCGGGACGGCATGCAGCGCCGCCCCGGCCTTTTTTGTTGCTCTCATGGCTGCCCTACCTCATAATGCGCCTTCAGCATGCGGATCGTGGCCGAGCCGTAGCTTGTCTCCGTAAGACGGATAAATTCCTCCGGCGTCATGCTGCCATGCTCCACGTCGATCTCGTGATCCCTGGCAAACTGCCGGCGGCCCATCTCGCAGGAGCCGGTGAGCCGGTGGTGCCAGGAGAAGAAATCCGTGTTTGGATAAGTCGTCCCCGGCTTATGCGCCTCGACAAATGCGGCGATCCGGTCCTCCTCCGGCATATCGTCAAACAGCTTTTCAAGCAGTGCCTCCCGGGCCGCATGCAGCGTCTCGCCGTGGGCGAACGTATCGTCCTGCTTGACGATGTAGCAGGGTCTGAGCGTCAGATCGCCGTTGACGATCCTGCCCTTTGCCACGCCGAGGCGGACTCGGTCGATCAGCGTCGGCAATCCGTCCACCAGGTAAACCGGTTGACCGTTATATGTGATTAAGCCGGAGCCGTCGCCGACGCCGTAGCCGTCGCCGTCGCCGACGCCGTCGCCGTCGCCGTAGCCGGAGCCGTAGCCGGAGCCGTCGCCGTAGCCGTAGCCGGAGCCGTCGCCGTAGCCGTAGCCGGAGCCGTCGCCGTAGCCGGAGCCGTCGCCGTAGCCGTCGCCGTAGCCGTCGCCGGAGCCGTCGCCGGAGCCGTCGCCGGAGCCGTAGCCGTAGCCGTAGCCGGAGCTTATGCCGAGAAATTGTTTAATCAGCTCTTCCATACCGGGACATTCTCCAGACTGCTCGACGCCTCCTCAGTGCAGGGCGTGACCTCCAGCACATTCGCCACTGTCAGCTCCGGCACGAAAAGGGTAAACTTACAGTTACGGGGTTCCTTCGTTCCCTCCTGAGCCAGCTGCAGGCACTCGCTGGCACCATACCAGCGCCACAGGCGCCGCGCGTTCCTCAGCGTGGCCACGCCGGTTTCCGGCTTCCACTCCTTGATCTCTGCGAAAAAGACTCCGGCGCCGTTGCAGCGGACGACGCACTTTTTTCCTTCGTACATGTTTTTCCTTTCTCGCCTGCCATCTTCAGCGCCGGGAGGCGATCCCGCGGCGGACGCCCGTCAGGGCGTTTCGGCTGTTGTCAGTTCCTCCTTATCGGTCGCCCGCCGAAAACAGCGCCGCGAGGATCAGCCCCGCCAGCGTGCCGACGACCACGCCGCCAGAAACGTCCAGACATAACTCCAGGTCATACTCACACCACCTTCATGCCCGGCACATAGCCGCAGGGGCGCAGCTTGATCGGCTTAGCCTTCTCCGGCACGACGAGCTGCCCGGCCATGTAGGCGTCGATGTCGGTATCCCGGATGCGGACGAGCCTCGAGCCCACCTTGTACGCCGGGAGCTTCCCCTCGGCGATCAGCCGGTCCAGCGTCCGCAGGCCGATGCCCAGGCGCTCGCGCGCCTGCTCTCGCGTGAGCCATTCCATCAGTCCTCGCCTCCCTTCGCGTACTCCATGTGCAGCCCCGCGGACACGAGCGCCCGGAGCTGGTTCATGGCGCAGATGTAGGGCTCGCGCTCCGAGGCGTCCACGCGGCCGTCCGCCGCGATCCGGATGAGATCCTCCATGCCGTCCGCGGAAAACTCCTTCAGGCGGCACAGCAGATCCAGCACCGCCTCGGGCAGCGCCTTCTCCCGGACCTCCGGCAGGATGTCCGCGGCCACGCGGCTCTTGCGGAGGAGGTGCCAGTAGCAGATGATGTGCTGCCCGGCGGCCTCGGCCATCCGCAGCACAACGCCGTCCGACGGCATGTTCGTCCCGGACTCATAGAGCCTCACGGCCTCCACGCTGATCCCCAGCACCTCGGCCCATCGCTCCTGTGTTAAACCGGCAGTCCGCCTGGCGTCCAGATAGATATTTCGGTAGTCCTCCTGCATGGCTTTACGCCTCCTCCTGTGATAGCATGGTCCCGGGCTCCTCCGGCGGTCGGTAGAGCTCGTCGATGGAGCAGCTCAGCCGCTGCGCGAGCTCCGGCAGCCATACGGCCGACGGCCAGACGCGGCCCACCTCCCATGCAGCGACAAGGGACCGCGATACGTTCAGCGCCGCGGCGAAGCTCTGCTGGGTATAGCCCGCCAGCCTCCGCCTCGGCGCGAGGCCGACAAGGCCCCGTTCCGGTGTTCTCATGTTCTCGTGACAGCCTCCTTTCAGGTTTCCTCGATCTTGCCCGCCTCCCGGAGGACCTCCTCCACGCGCTGGGCCGCCGGGCAGATCGCGCACTTCTCGGCGTGCATGGTCTCCTCGTCCGCGGCCCTGTACTCGTAGGGCCAGTGACAGAGGTCGCACACGGCCTCCATGATCCGCTCCTGCGCGGCGAGCAATTTGTCGTCTGTCATGCCGTTGTCCTCCTCAGAACACAAACTCGGTGTAAACATCCTTGTCCCCCGGAAGGAGGACCGAGACGCAGATGTTGTCAAAGCGCGTGCACTCGTAGCGCTTCGCCTCGCGGTCATAGTCCCCGCGGATCCATACCTGGCTGTCCTTCGGGTCCGGGTTCGGGGTGCGGGTGAAAAAGTCGCCCTTCTTCAAATCTTTGATCTTCATGCTGCAGCTCCTTGTTCTCGTGATATTCGGAGCGCTGACCGCTCCACGATACGGGCCGGGGGATATTCCATTGTCGCTGGCTGTTCAAATCGTTTTCCCCGGAGCTATGCGGCCCGCATCGTGCAGCGGTCAGGCGGCCCAGCCCATGACCAGGGGCCAGACCACGCACACGAGGATCCCGAGGATCGACCCGGCGATCAGCCCCCAGACGGTGTCGTTCATCGCGTCAGCACCATCGCCGCGGCGATCATGAGGATCGACGCCGCCGGCTTTACGAGCAGCGCGCCCGCCGCGCAGACGCAGTAATAGCGATCCAGCCCTTGAGCATCATTGTCAGCTCCTCCAGTCGAGATCCTGCTCGTCCACCAGGACGCGGTGCAGGTCCTTGTATTGGATATATCCCCGGGTGATCCCCTCGGACAGGTCCTTGATGTGGGTCAAAAAGCCCTTGAGGGCCTCCCGGTCGAAGCCGTACTTGTCCGCGAGGACGGTCAGGCAAAAGACCATCGTGATGTCCATGCCCTCGGCCTTCGCGGCCCGGAGCTGGGCGGGGTTTGCGTTTGGTTTTGGTCCCTTGCCCATGGTGCGCGCCTCCTGTCTGTCTCCCGCCTCGCCTGGGCGCCTCGCCGGAGAAGGGTATGAAAAAGACGGCGGGCGCCCGGACCCCGAATGGCGTCAAGGGACCCTCGGAAGGCGGGGAGAAGAAACGCTACGTTTCATAGCGCGAGTTAATAATATGCTACGATTAATAGCTTTGTCAAGTGTATTAACATTTTTCCGCTATGTTTTATAGCAATTAATGAAATTGCAGGGTTGACACTGTATAATTTTCACTAAAGCTATATAGAGGTGTGGGGAATGAACCGAATTAAAGATCTCCGGCAGGCAAAGGGCTGGACGCAGGATGATTTAGCAGAGCGTTTGAACTCAGTCCGACAGACGATAGGTCATTATGAAACAGGTCACAACAATATTGACTCCTCTGTTATTTGCCGTCTCTGTGACATCTTTGATTGCACCGCGGATTACCTTTTGGGGCGCAGCCCGACGGGCGGGCTCCAGCTCACGCCGGAGGAGGAGAGCCTGATCATCGCGCACCGCCGCGCCGACGATCACACGCGGGACATGGTGCGCCTGGCCCTGGACCCCTTCTGGCAAGACGAGTCCTCCGCGACGGAGACGCAATCCGCATAATATAAAAAAACGGTGCCCGAATCGGGCACACGGAGAGAGGGGGACCGGCATGACTGAAAACTCAGAGAACCAAGCGCCTGATTTCATCGCCATAGACTTCGAGACGGCGACAGCCCGCATTTCGAGCGCCTGCGCCGTCGGCATCGTTGCGGTATCGGGCGTGCATATCGTGGATCAATTCTATTCGCTGATCCAGCCGCCCCAAAATGTGTATGATGCGCACAACATAGAGATACACGGGATCACGCCGAAGCAGACGGAAAACGCGCCTGCCTTTGCTGATCTGCTGCCGGAAATATCGCGGTTCTTCGACCCTCATGTGCCCGTCGTGGCACATAATCCCCAGTTCGATATGTCGGTGCTGCGTATGGCTTCGGACGCGGCGGAGTTTCCCGACTTCGTGTATGTCAACTCCATGGATATTGCCAGGTATTTCGTGTCTGGCAGTCTGTCCCTGGATAACTGCGCAAAAGAGATGGGTATCAATCTTGAGGGCTTTACGCATCACGACGCGCTGGCCGATGCCGCCATGTGCGCGAATATTACCGTCCTGGGCATCCGGGCGCTGGGCTGTGAGACCCTCTGGGAGCTGCTGGCAAAGCAGCCCATCGACAGGCGGGTCTATTCGGAGTTGAAGCCGATCCGGGCCATTGGCGGCAGTTGGAAGATACCCTCCACCGCCAGTTTCCGCGTCAGCGATCTGCAACCCTGTGCCGATGGCGCAGAGGGAGGCCCTTTATGCGGGAAGACCATTGTCTTCACCGGTGAGATGCGCATGGAGAGAAAAGAAGCCGCGCAGTTGGCCGTCAATGCCGGTGCTGTAGTCAGATCGAGCGTAAGTAAGCTAACTAACATACTTGTGGTCGGCAGACAGGACATGGCGCTGGTAGGCGACGACGGAATGAGCGCGAAGGAAGAGAAAGCCTATGCCCTGAACGAATCCGGGGCCGCGCAAATTCGCATCATCGGCGAGGACGAGTTCCTGGCCATTGTCGGCGTCAGCGCCGCAGCGCCATGAACGCCGGCTTGCTGTCCGTTCTGATCGTGTTGGGCTTTTTCGCCCTCATGATCATTCCGACGGTCATTGTCAAGAAAAAAGAGGGCAAGACGCTGCTGCGCCCGGCTGTTCAGCGCCAGCTCGATGACCGAAAACGCCGGGAGGCAGATATGCAGAAAAAGCGAGCCCAGGGCATTGCCTGCTGTCCCTTCTGCGGAGGCACCAGCCTCTCGGCGAACAAGCGCGGGTACAAAGTCGGGCGCGGCCTGTTCTGGGCGCTGGTGCTGGGCGGCGCGGGCTTCTGGCTCGGAGCGTTCGGCGGGCTTGCGATCGGCGCGGCCATCGGCATGGCCTCCGGCGGCATCGGCAGCCAGACGGTTTATTCCACCTGCCTCAGCTGCGGCCGCCGCTTCCGCGCCGGGCAGAAAACCCCCGGCCTGCGGTTGTAAACATGCCCGCGGGCAAACCAAAGAGCCCTAAGGAGGTCCTCCCATGTTTAAGAACCCCGGCAAGCAGCTGAAGACCCTGGCGACTATCATCCTGATCCTGGACATCCTGGTCGGCTTCCTGGCGGGCCTGGTTGTCGGCGGGCTGGTCAGCGCCCAGACCGATGAGCTCCTGGCGATGGGGGTCATCATGGAGCGCTCCACGGCGGACTTCGCCGTCCCGTTGGTGGTGTGCACCCTGGCCGGCACGCTGATCGGCTGGATGAACGGGCTCCTCCTGTACGCCTTCGGCGCCCTCGTGGAGGATACGGAGACCCAGCGGACGCAGCTGATGGGGCTTTGCCTGGATGTCGCCGCGATCCGCGCGGGCATGCAGACTACCACCGGCCATCAATAAGATCATGTGCCCGAATCGGGCACGAAAGGACCGTCCATGCCGCCGAAAAAGCGTAAAAAAGCATACGGCCCCGGCGGGCAGTATTACCGGCAGCGGATCACCCGCCCGGACGGCCGGACGGAGGACGTTTACGGCAGAACCCTCCCGGAACTGGCCGAGAAGGTCCAGCGGCGCAAGACGGAGCTCGTCGCCGGCAGCGTGCCGCCGAAGGAAATGTATGTCTATGAGTACGCCGCGGCCTGGTACGCCCGGCGCGCTCCGCATTTGAGCGAGGGCCAGCGCAAGTCCTACGCCTACCAGGTCAATAACATCATCTGCCCGGTCATCGGCGGCAAGCCCATGGCGGAGATCACAAAGGACGATCTCCTGGACGTGCTGGCCACCCGGGCGCACCTCAGCCGCCGGACCCAGAAGGACACGGTGATGGTTCTAAAGCAGCTTTTCAGCGCGGCCGCCGACGCCGACGTGATCCCGAAGGACCCGTCCGTCAAGATCAAGGCTGGGGGAGAGGCCCCGGCGCCGAAGGCGGCCCTCACGGACGCCCAGCAGGCGGCGCTGCTGGAGGCCGTGCGCGGGCTGAAGGTGGAGCCGTTTGTCATGCTGGGACTCTATACCGGGATGCGCCGCGGGGAGATCTGCGGCCTCCGCTGGGATTGCGTCCACCTGGACGGGGACGCGCCCTACATCGAGGTCCGGCGCGGCTGCCGCTGGCCGGATGCCCATAAGCCCGAGGTGAGCGATGAGCTCAAGACCGCGGCGGCCCGGCGGGACATCCCGATCCCGCCGCAGCTCGTGCAATATCTGCACGGACTCCGTGCCGCGCAGATGAAAAAGCTCCGCGGCAGCGAGGCCGCGAAGCTCGAGAAGCTCCGGGAGCTGTATGTGTATTGTGACGACAAGGGCGGCCCGGTAAGCTACACTGCGTTCCGGCGCCGGTGGGAGACGATCCGCACCCGCAGTACGGCCTCCGGGCGCCGCCTGGGGGAGAAGATCCCGAAGCACAGAATGACCGTGACCCTGGACACGATGCCGACGCCGCACACCCTGCGGCATACCTATGTCACGCGCCTGGTGCTCTCGGGAATGGATCTCAAGCGCGTCCAGTACCTGGCCGGGCATTCGAGCCCGGATATTACACTGCGTATTTACACGAGCCTGCAGAAGGCCACTCCGGCGGAGCTCGCCGCGGGAGTTTTGGCTGCCTTCGAGCCTGCAAAATAATACCCCATTTGTACCCCCTGCGTTGACTCGTTACCCCATTTCCAGGGCCGTCCGTGCGGCGTTTTATGGCGCGGCCTTGCGCTCTGCGGCAAACCGTCAACCCCGCACGGCGCAAGGGATTGCGGGCGAACCGCAATAACCGCGCGGTCTCCGCGGACCGGTTCGTAATCAGCAGGTCGCCAGTTCGAGTCTGGCCACTAGCTCCAGCGAAAAGACCCGCCATCCATTGTCGGATGGCGGGTCCTTTTTGCGCTTTCGTGCTTCAGTTCTGGCCGGGGACATGGGGAAGCATCGCGATGGAACGTGCGAGCTCCTCGTCCGTGGGGATGTAGTCGCTCATCTCGCCGTCGTTGAACTTCTGGTAGGCGGTGAGGTCGAAGTAGCCGGTGCCGGTCAGGCCGAAGAGGATGGTCTTCTCCTCGCCGGTCTCCTTGCACTTGAGGGCCTCGTCGATGGCGACGCGGATGGCGTGGGCGGACTCCGGCGCGGGCAGGATGCCCTCCACCCGGGCGAAGCGCTCCGCGGCCTCGAACACGGAGGTCTGCTCCACCGACGTGGCCTCCATGTACCCGTCGTGGTAGAGCTGGCTGAGGATGCTGGACATGCCGTGGAAGCGCAGGCCGCCCGCGTGGTTCGGGGAGGGGATGAAGGAGCTGCCGAGGGTGTACATCTTCGCGAGGGGGCAGATCATGCCGGTGTCGCAGAAGTCGTAGGCGAAGGTGCCGCGGGTGAAGCTCGGGCAGGAGGCGGGCTCCACGGCGATGATGCGGTAGTCCGCCTCGCCGCGCAGCTTCTCGCCCATGAAGGGGGCGATGAGGCCTCCGAGGTTCGAGCCGCCGCCGGCGCAGCCGATGACGATGTCGGGCTTCACGCCGTATTTGTCCAGCGCAGCCTTGGCCTCGAGGCCGATGACGGACTGGTGCAGCAGGACCTGGTTCAGCACGCTGCCGAGGACGTAGCGGTAGCCGGGGTTCGATACGGCGACCTCCACCGCCTCGGAGATGGCGCAGCCCAGGGAGCCCGTGGTGCCGGGAAATTCCTCGAGGATCTTCCGCCCGACGTTCGTGGTGTTCGAGGGGGAGGGCGTCACGTCCGCGCCGTAGGTCCGCATGACCTCCCGGCGGAAGGGCTTCTGCTCGTAGCTGACCTTGACCATGAAGACCTTCAGATCGAGGCCGAGATACGCGCAGGCCATGGACAGCGCGGTGCCCCACTGCCCGGCGCCGGTCTCGGTGGTGACGCCTTTGAGGCCCTGCTTCTTCGCGTAATACGCCTGGGCGATGGCGGAGTTGAGCTTATGGCTGCCGGAGGTGTTGTTGCCCTCGAATTTGTAGTAGATCTTCGCGGGGGTGCCCAGGGCCTCCTCGAGGCAGTACGCCCGGACCAGCGGCGCGGGACGGTACATCTTGTAGAAGTCCCGGATCTCCCGGGGGATGGGGATGAAGGCGGTGTCGTTGTCCAGCTCCTGGGCGACGAGCTCCTCGCAGAAGACGGCGGAGAGCTCGGCCGCGGTCATGGGCTGGCCGGTTGCGGGATTCAGCAGGGGGGCGGGCTTCGTCTTCATGTCCGCCCGGAGGTTGTACCAGGCCTGGGGGATCTCCTCCTCGGAGAGATAGATTTTATAAGGAATCTTGTTTTCGTTGATGCTCATGATGATTCTCCTTTTTATTACATGATCGGTTTGGGTGGTCGGCGGATGTCGGAAACGGTCAGCGCCGCCATCGCCTGCCCGGAAACTGATTCATCGTGATCTCTCCTTTCCGATAAAAAAACTGCCCCAGCATACTATGCTGGGACAGGATAAAACCTGCGGTGCCACCCGGCTTGACGCGATACGCGCCCGCTCTGCTCCGTGCCATCACACGGCGGCCTTGTTCACGGAGTGCCTTCTCCGTCGCACATAGGGCGGGACGACTGGGTCCGCGCCTTCCGATTGCCCTCCGAAGTCCATTCGC